>CAMEUL010000009.1 GCA_945938205.1 uncultured Traorella sp.
GTCAGAAACACAAAGGAAAAAAGAATCAGACTGATCCATGCGATATTTGTTTTCGAAAAAAACTTTTTCATAAACTACACCTTTTCCTTTACATTTTTACCCAAGAGTCCTTGAGGCTTCAAAACCAGAATAAGTATTAAGATAATATAAACAACTGCATCCTGATATAATGATCCGCCATAACCACTGACCAGTGTTTCACTGATGCCAATAAAGAATCCTCCAAGCATTGCTCCCGGTATAATACCGATTCCTCCAAATACTGCCGCAATAAAAGCTTTCACTCCTGGAATCATTCCCATGAGCGGATTGATGGAATTATAATAAACACCTACCAGCACACCAGCTGCTCCTGCCAATGCACTTCCAATCGCAAAGGTTGCGGAAATGGTAGTATCCACATTGATTCCCATCAGTTTGGCAGCCTCTGCATCCACGCTGACGGCACGCATAGCACGTCCGATCTTCGTTTTCTTAACGATAAACTGCAACAGGATCATCAATACGATCGTCACGACAAAAATCAGGATCTGCGGAGAGGTGATTCTCAAACCAAACACATAAAACACATGTTCCGGCAATACCGTTGGGAATGTTTTGATGCCAGGACCCATTACCTTTTGTGTTCCCGCTTCTAGAAAGTAACTGATTCCTATAGCTGTAATAAGAGCTGTAATTCGCGTTGCATTTCTAAGCGGTTTATAAGCAATTCTTTCAATGAGTACACCAATCAGGGCACATCCGATCATGGCAATGATCAATGCCTCAAAAAGGCCAACCCCTAATACGGTAATGGAAAGAAATCCAATAAAGGCCCCAAGCATATAAATATCCCCATGTGCAAAGTTGATCAATTTAATGATTCCATAGACCATTGTATATCCCAAAGCAATCAGTGCATAAATGCTTCCTAACGACAGTCCATTGACCAGCTGTTGAAAAAAGATTTCCATAATATCCCCCTTCTAATCAAAAATAGGAGGAATTTCTTCCTCCTATCATTAACATAACATTAATTCTTTGGAGTTACATTGACTGCATCTGATTGAACACCATCCACCAGTTCAACAACCAATACAGATTTGATTGGTGTGTGGTTTTCATCAAATGTAAAGCTTCCTGTGATTCCTGAAAATTCAATTTTGTCAAGTTCAGCCTTAATAGCAGCTCCGTCAGTGCTGTTGGCACTTTCTACTGCCTGAATCAGTAAGTTAGTAGCATCAAATGCTAACGCAGCAAACATGTTAGGTTCTTCATTGTATTCTTTCTTGTATGCATCAATAAATGCCTGAAGTTCAGCACTTGCTCCTACTGTTGTATAAGCTGTTGTATAGTAGACATCATTCAAATTCTTAGCTTCTGCCAGAGAAACCAATGTTTCAGAATCAAATCCGTCAGGTCCAATGATTTTTGCGTCAATACCTAAGCTCTTAGCCTGCTTGATAATCAGCCCTGCTTCCTGATAATATCCAGGAATATAAAGAACATCAAAGTTTTTAGAAGCTAATGAAGTTAATACAGAATTGAAATCAGTTGTTTTTGACTGATAACTTTCAGTTGCGACAACAGTTCCTCCAAGTTTTGTAAACTGTTCTGTAAATGCTTTGGTCAATCCTTTTCCATAATCGCTGACTTCTCCATAAATAGCAGCTGTTTTCGCATTCAGTGTGTCATAAGCAAATTGTGCCATGGCTGCACCCTGGAAAGAATCTTCGAAGCAGATACGATATGCATAATCATAAACAGCACTGTTTGCATCTTTTGTATCCACATGTGTTACATTGATTTCAGTAGCACTTGGTGAGATAACAGGCAATTTCGCATCATTGTTTACCTGATAGGTTGCTTTAGAAGCACCGCTTGTGGCAGGTCCTACAACCCCAATGACTTTTGCAGCTACAACTTGATTGGCAATGGATACTGCTTCTGTGGTATCAGATTTATTGTCAAATTCAATACCTTCATATACTGTAGATCCAGATTTTTCATTTGCCAGTTTAATGGCGAGCTGTGCCCCTTTCTTTTCAGCGTTACCATAATCGGCAACTTCCCCTGTTAATTCGAAGTGAAGACCAATCTTCTTAGTATCTCCTCCTCCTCCAGTAGAGCCTTGTGAACATCCGGTAAGAGCACTCAAGGCCAAGGCACCTGCGGCCAATACTTTCAACAAATTTTTCGAATCCATATTCTTAATCTCCTTTATGTTTGTGAGTTTATTATAATTCATTTCAAATAATTTTCAACCCCTTTTTCAATATTTTACATTAAAATGTAACAGTTTACATTTTTGCACATAAGAAAGGTGCATCTTTATGATGCACCAAGAATTAACGAGTTTTTTCGATCAATTCTTTGAAAGAATCAATTTTCAATGAAGCTCCACCAATCAAAGCTCCATCGATATCTTCCATTGCCATATATTCAGCAATGTTTTCAGGTTTTACGGATCCACCATACTGAACACGAACTTTGTCAGCAGCTTCATCACCGTACATTACACGAACCTGATCACGAACAATGTGGCAGCAATTCTGAGCGATTTCCTTCGTTGCAGATTTTCCTGTACCGATTGCCCAAATTGGTTCATAAGCAATCACTAATTCACTGACACATTTTGGACACAAGTCAGCTAAGCTTCCACTCAACTGTTCACGGATAACTTTTTCAGTTTCTCCGGCATCAAACTGAGCTTCGCTTTCACCAATACATACGATTGGAGTAATACCTGCTTCAATCAAACGTTTTGCTTTCTTGTTGACTGTTTCATCAGTATCTCCAAACATCTGACGACGTTCAGAATGTCCAATGATGCAGTATTTTACACCGATTTCTTCCAACATTGGAACACTGACTTCTCCAGTGAAAGCTCCACTGTCTGCAAAGTGACAGTTTTCAGCAGCAACGATCAAATTTTTAGCCAACTTGTTTGCTTCATTCAAAGCTAAGAAAGAAGTAGCAACACCATAAGTAGCTCCATCATGACAAGCAGGATCGACTGCTTTGATAAATTCAACTGCTTCCGCAATTGTTTTGTTCATTTTCCAGTTTCCAACAATAATAGGTTTTCTCATCTTATTTATCCTGAATTGCCGCAATACCTGGCAATACCTTTCCTTCCATGTATTCAAGTGAAGCTCCTCCACCTGTAGAGATGTGAGAGAACTTGTCAGCGAATCCTAACTGAATAGCAGCAGCAGCACTGTCTCCACCACCGATTACAGTAGTAGCATTTGGCAATTCGCTGATAGCTTTGCAGACTTCAAGTGTACCATTTGCGAATGGTTTCATTTCAAATACACCCATAGGTCCGTTCCATACAACAGTCTTAGCACCCTGAAGAGTTTCTCTGTATAAAGCCACAGTTTTTGGTCCAATGTCAAGACCTTGCCAATCGCTAGGGATCTTATTAGAATCAACTACCTGAGTAGCAGCATCTTCAGCGAATCTGTCGGCAATTACGTTATCTACAGGCAATACCAGTTTGTCCCCAGCTTTTTCCATGTATTCTTTAGCCATTTCAATACGGTCTTCTTCTAACAGAGACTGACCTACTTCATATCCTTTAGCTTTCAGGAATGTATAAGCCATACCACCACCGATAATGACCTTATCAGCAATCTTCAATAAGTTATCAACAACAGCAATCTTGTCGGATACTTTTGCACCACCAATGATAGCTACAAATGGATGTTCTGGAGTATCAACAGCAGCACCCAGCATCTTCACTTCTTTTTCAACCAAGAATCCTAATGCACTTGGAAGAATAGAAGGAATTCCTGCAGTAGAAGCATGAGCACGGTGTACTGAACCGAAAGCATCTTCTACGAACAGATCTCCAAGACTTGCCCAATATTTACCTAATTCAGGATCGTTCTTGCTTTCACCCTTTTCATAACGAGTGTTCTGCATCAATACGATTTCTCCGTCGTTCAGATCAGCTACTGCCTTTTCCAGTTCTTCACCACGAGTTACAGGAACAAAAGTAACTTTTGTATCGACAACTTCTGCCAATCTCTTGGCAACAACTGCCATATCATTTTTCTTCTTATCTGCTTCGCATTTTTCTGGATCCTTATGATCTACTTTACCTAAGTGAGACATCAGAATCACTTTTGCCTTATTTTCAACCAAATAGTTAATGGTTGGCAATGCGGCCATAATACGGTTATCATTTGTAATTACACCGTCTTTTCTAGGTACGTTGAAGTCAACACGAACAATGACGCGTTTTCCCGCAACATCTAAATCTTTGACTGTTCTTTTAGCCATAACTAAAAATCCTCCTCTATGAACGTATTTATTATATCACTAAAAGATTTCCCACTCAATAAGAACTAATTAGAATTTTCACATATAGAAGTCAAGAAAATATGATACAATACCCCCGGTGATATTATGGAAATCAATAAACTTATTCTGCATATCTTAGATACTCAAAAAAACATCTTTGTACCCAGCGAATGCGAAATCAACAAACTCAACGAAGATATCGTTCCTCTTGTCGAAAGCAAACTGAATCGTATCTTTAAAAGCAGCAATAAAAAGCAAGCCCATTTTCAAAACAGTCCTGTTGAAAAAATCATTTTTGACTATAAAACAAATGTCATTGATTTTGTGACCTGTTCTCAAAAAATTGCGCATTACTTATTTGAAGAAAAAAGAAAATACAATATTTTTCATTCCAGTGATTTCATTTTTGCGGAAGTCAAACATGAAGATATAAGATATCTTGTAGGTATGGATAATGCGCATTTTGCACGTTTGACCCATAAAACAAACACACTCGAAGATAAGATCCAAAATGATATTATTTTTGAAAACTCACTATTCTCAAGCAATTTAACCAAAGAAGATCGCATCTTCATTGTCGAATACTCCAACTCATCCCTACAGCTCATTGAAAACCCCTATGTTTTTCAAACCAATAAGATTTATGTGCTTCAAGAAATTCTCATGTGCAGCGCAAAACCAAGCTATACAGAAACACTAAAAGCCATGACCCTTGCGGTAGAATCATTAACACAAAAGCATGAATTAGATGACACAAAGACCTTACCTGCCTTAAAAGCAGCCATTAAGAATGCCATCACTCTTGATAAGGTAATTGAACCTGAAGAAATCATCGAAGATGTTTTTGAAGATCAAAACATTCAAGAAGAATTTAAGGAAGAAATTAAAAAAATGGGAATTCAATCCTTGGAAGTAGAAAACATCAAACCCAACAAACAATTATCCTATCAAAAAATAAAAACAGACAACGGTATTGAAATCACATTGCCTGTCGATTATATGCATCAAAAAGACATGGTTGAATTTATCCACGAAAGTAATGGCAAGATTTCTATTCAAATCAAAAACATATCATCACTTATCACTAAGCACTAAATATCGTTCCATTTCAGTCTATTTATTTTCTTCACAAAGAATAGTTGAATCCTATATAGATAATAACTAATCCTCCAGCCATGCCAAACGCTGAAATATAAGGGATCTGAAACAAATAATGTAGAATCACATACATCATTACCCCCCCTACAACAAAGCCAATTATAGAATACTTTTTCATAACATTTTTCCTCTATAAAGGATTTCAAACAATGTAAAATATTTTAAAAGATAACAGACTTATATTAAAATTAAAATGAGTTTTAGAAGAGAAGAAACAAAAAAAATCCTCCTGTTGAAGAGAACAGGAGGATTTTTTGTTTACACTTTTGCATAGATGCGCTATTGTAATACTACTCTATAAAGCATTATAAAATTGCCCTGCCATCACATATGATGAAATTATTTGGTTTTTTTATTAAATAATCTTTTCTTTAATCTATATAAATAAAACCACATTAAAATCAGTATAATTAAACCGATAATAAGGCTTATTAAGGGACTAATGACATGATTATCCACAAAATACCTTAGCAAAATTAACAGTATTGGTTGTAATAAAATAATTAGTTCTAATTTTTCAAATGTTTTTTTTGTCATAAACTACCCCACAATAACTACATTGTATTCCCAATATCCATTACAAGCAGCTGAATGCATCGGGACACATCCTTTCCATCATCATTAATAAATGTACTTTCTTCTATAAAATCTATTGTATCACATTTATTAGCGCATACATTAGTACTTTCACTTTCTTTAGCGGATACACTATTTTGAAAATTTAATAATATGAGTGCACATGTCATAATTATAGATAGAGTTTATTTCATTAGATTACCTCCTACTAAATCCTAAATTAAATTTTAATAGATAAGATCGATATTTGAATTATGATTTTTTCCTTACTTTTAATTAAATTATCCAGTTCATGTATGCTACTTATATATCTAAACTCAGCGACTCTCCTTTGACAACTGACTAAGTAGCATGATATTAACAAAATACATAAAATTCTTTTTTTGTTCATCACTTTTTTCTTAAATAGTAATTCAACACCAAATTCATCATAAATAACACTCCCGCAACACTCAATGCTGCAATATAAGAGAAATGAAAGAGATAACGTAGTATCACATACATTATTACCCCTACAGCAAAACCTATTATCGTATATTTTTTCATAATATTCTCCTCAATGATATCTATTGCATATTGCCCCTTCATAAGAATTAGGCGGGTACACATTACAATTTATATAAGTTCTTCCCGTATAAGGTCTATTCAATACATTTGTGATTGCTTGAGCACACCACCAAGCACCTGATTGTCCTGTAACAGCAATTACAACGCCGTCAATAACAGTTGCAGTTAAATAGCCTACAATTACTCCTCCTATAAACACAGCTATTGATGCCAGTGATCTTGTTTGCTCAGTATTTTCCACTCTAACAATGTTATTATTATCATCAACTGCATAAGTTAGATATTGTCCTGCATATGGACTATTTTCTCCCATTTCATATTCCAACATTTCAACACTTTCTTGAGTGAATTCAACCATTGTATATTCTTGTGCCCTTACAGGGCTGTTTCCAAAATCAGAAAATAAAAAACAGAAGCATGTTAATAGATAAATAATTAACTTTTTCATTTTAGCCCTCCTAATTATTTGATCTATTTAATATTTATTGTCATAAATAAATCTAAACCATATCCATCAACTTCTCTCTTTATTAAACTTAAACCCTTTTCATTCCATGTATATTGAATCATTACTTTTGAAGCAATAAAACAAAAACCGATTTTTTGGTCGAATTAACCAAAAAACCGGTAACTTAATCTAGAAATAAAATACATCTTATCTCATCTCTTTTTATCTCAATTTCACCATGATATTTTTTCACAATTATTTCTAAGAGTGTCTGAGAATCATCCTGTATCGTTGTTATTTCATTAGGATAAACAACATATGCACTTAATTCATTATTATTAACACACATATGAAATTTCATTTTTCCTGATTCATTTATTAAACTATCATGAAACAAGCACAACATAAATGATGATAAATCCATTGCTTTCATGTTGATTTTTTCTGGAACATTAATTTTAATGTCTAGACTTATTTGTGGATGATCCGATATGAATTTTGTCAAAAATGAATCAACATAAATGTTTATACAAATAGCAGGTGAATGAATCTTTGCACATTCTAATATTAGATTATCTATTTTTTCTTCCGTTTTATTAAACTCGCTTTTCCCCAAAAGATTTTTCATAGTATATAAATCATTCTTTATATCATGAATACATTCTTTCAGTTCTTTATTTTCTGTAATGATTTTCTCAGCTGACTGATCCGTAATATCTACAAATTGATTTAAACTTTTCAACCTTATTTTTAGTTCATATATTCGCAAGTAATTTAATATGATATATCCACTTCCTAATGAAATGGCAAAAGCAAAGATTCTTGATACATTAAATAAGCCATGTAATATCACATATATTATAATCCCTAATATAAATCCAAGTTTATAGTTCTTTTTCATGTATATCTCCCATCCTTAAAGATATATATCTGGATTTTATTGTTCCCCATCTTCTTCTACTTACTTGTATTTCCTCTCCATTTACTAAGGTTAATGAATGTTCTTTATTATTTATACTCGTAATTTTAGATAAATTGACAATATAACTATTATTTACTCTTAAAAAATGTTCAGTTAAATTTTGTTGAGTTTCCTTTAGAGTATCATATGTTAAGCGATATGTCTTTTTGTTTTCTGACAAAAGATACATAATTCCATCTGACAAATAAACCATTAATATATCACTTTCTCTAATCCGTATTTTTTCTCCAACTATTGATAGTGACAGCATATTGATCTTTTGCAACTTCGAACGAACAAACTGTATTTTTGAAACAAGAAGACTATCAATTTCTCGTTTAGGAATAAATCCTAATACATTTGAATTAAACGTGTCAATCATCAGTTCTTCATAATTTGATATGTAAACGATAAACAATTGTTTGTTTTCATGATTTCTAATGTAATCTATGCCATTCACCTTGTTTAGATGAATATCCAGCAATAATAAATCATAATAAATACTACTTGAACTATAACTATCTACATCTGTGTAAACATGCACTAAATCCGTTTCTAAGTTTAATAAACTAAGTATTTTTTGTTGAAAATATATATTGTCTTCTAAAATTGCAATCTTCATTCTTAATTTCCTATTCATTAAAACCATACGTATTTATAGAAAAATTTTATCATTATTTTATGCGTCGGTCAACACACCTAAAAATAGCAATATACGTTTACATTAGATATTTTACAAAAGCATTCACTTGGGAAAATCTAAATTACGTAACTGTAGCCATTTTAGCCACTTTTTTAACTAAAACTAACTAAAATCACTATTTTTAACTTAATCGGTAGGGTCAAAACAGGGTCAGAGATTTACCCTAAAAACATCTTCATTTTATCTCTAATATCAGGGAACATATGAGAGTATCTTTCTTATAGTGAATGATAAAGTAACTTTAACTGTATATTGAATTTTTTCAAGATAATCGTTTGTATAACCTAGTTTGATTAATTCGTTTTGCCATGCTTCTATATGAGGTATCTTAATTTTATCAACATACATTTCTCCAAAATAATCCTTGATATAAAGTGTATCCCATTGTCAAGACATTGACACCCCAAAATATTAATTAACTTTACTTTTCACATCCCCTAAAAGTGTCCCTAAAACTTCTTGGCAAAACCCCTAAATATTTTGGTTACCCTAAATAACAGAATAAAACCTCTGCCAAGTTGACAGAGGTTCAAGGGCGCTAGGCCATAATATGAATTAAAAGGGCGTTTAGCCATAATTCGATTATATATTAACACTAATTCTATTTTATGTCAACTTTCGTAAATAATTCGATAAATTTTTTATCAATCATATCCATTACTTCGCTTGTTACTGTTAGTTTTCGTATTGGATCATATTGATTAACAGGTTTTAAAATTCTTTTTTTACTTATTGTTGTTATTTGATGGACTTTCGCATATGTATGTTCTTTTAATTTATGATATCTAGAAGAAACTTGATTGCACATTTCTAGTTTGGTATTCGTTTCATTTATTTCGTCCAGCGAAGTTTCTTCATTCCATCTAGAAATAGATTCTAAAACATTTTGAAGATTTAAATATATTTCATTATATATTGATTTTTTTATTGTGTCTTCTAAGTCTAAATGGTATTTATGATATTTTGAAGTTAATGGAACAATTGTCAACAATTCATTTGTAGATCTATCTTTTTTTTTAATACTATTGCAAAATGCTTTCCTTTGATTTCACTTCCTACTTGTGGAGAGAAATCTGCAAGTATAACTGATCCCCTTTTAAAAGTATAATAATTCATTATCCAACTCCTCTCTCATTACAAATTACTATTTATCTTCGATACTTTTGTTTTCTTCGGATTTAAGATATTTATTATCACATTCATTTTTATGAATTCTTTTTATTCTTTTCTCCTCTAAAGCAATAATTTCATTCATTCTATAATCAAATTCACATTTATTGATAACACCTGTTTCATATAATGTTTTAGCTTCTTTTGCTAAATATGATGTATCATAAATATTAATTATATCTTTTAATACCCATTTTGCTGATTCTAAAAATATAGGGACTGCTATAAATGTAGACAATAATTTAAATAATTCGTTATCGGTTCTTGATGCAATAACTAAATATGTAGCCGCAATTGAGATAGCTATGGTAAATGCTATGTAACTACTTAATCTTAATTTTTTTATCATTTTTCATCATCCTTTCTAAATGTTTGATTATAATCATTCATATCAGTAATTTTATTATTGTTACATACAATTTTTTCTCTTCCTTGTAATACATGAATGTATGCTTGATTAATTGGTTTTGGTAAATTTAATGATCCTTCTTCTTTTTTAGATAATTTGAATTTCATATCAAGATAGATCCGCTTTACGGAAACACTTCCTCCTTCCCTCATAAATTTTAGTAACTATATTTTAATCATCCATTATCCTGATTATCTTTTAGGATTTCATTGATTCTCTCTTGTTTTAGTTTTCTCATCAAAAACAATAATACTCCCAAATAGATGAAATATACTAATAATCCACTGCCAATTTCAAACAGTCTTTCGGATATTGTTAGACTATAATTTGTGAATAATTGAAAAAGAAATTGTTGGAAGATCAAGACAATAAGATATACGATCGTAAAAATCTGTATTTTTAATTTCAGATTTTCTTTTTTGATAATTTCTACTGGCACTCCTAATGCTACAAAGATTGAACTGTCTTTCATGGCATGCTTTGTATCAAGAGAAACATAAATCAGCATGGTCATAATAATCCCAACCATTAATACCATTTCTGCCACTTGAAATGCAATTTGATAAACTTGTTTCTGCTGTTTTTCTTTTACTTGTTCATCATAGAGAGGACTTTCAAATATCAGTTTGGAGTTTTCTTGGAGTCTTTGATAGGCTTCATCCATATTTTCATATTCCGCTATAACCTGAAAATAAGTAGCTTGATTATAAATAGAATCATAAAGAGGCTGTCCATCACGGGTATTATTTTCCTTAAAGTAATTTATAAAACTAGCTTCATCATAATATACCGCTTCTCTTTCAATATCTTTTTCTTCAATAATTCCAGAAATGGTTACATCCATATCATAGAAAACAGAATTCACTTTATATTTAACTTTGATGGTTTGTCCAATAGGATCTCCACTGAACCTTTCTGCGACATTTTGATTGATGCAAATTGTTAATCCGTTAGGATATGTTCCTTCAATTGACAACGAATTGTTAACATAAGGAACCATCAGGAAGCGATCGTTTTTCCCTTCATAGAACAGTGAAGTCGCTTCAAAAATAGGTTTTGCGTTCAACTCTTCTGCATTAAAATCATAGTTCTCTATTTTACTTTGCACATAGATCCTGTTTTTTGATACTGCATCAAGAGATGGATTCGCTTGAAACATCATTTTTTCAATTCCATATAATGTGAAGGCTCCGCCACATAATAAAGCAATAACAAATGAAAAGAGCAAACTTTTCTTCACCAGTATCTTTTTCAAATAAGTATTCACTTGTTGGATATCTATGTCAGGCTTTGATGTTGGAAGGTTTATTACATCTCTATCACGAACAATCGTTTTCTGAAGCGTATGATTTTTGATCGTATAGATTTGATCAGCATATTGTTCGACAATCATTGGATCATGTGTTGCAACAATGATCATACAATGCTTCGATATTTCTTTGAATAACTGCATAACCATTTGCTTGTTTTCCTGATCTAAGGATTCAGTTGGTTCATCACACAGAATAATTGATGGATTTTGAAATAACGCACGAGCGATTCCAATACGTTGTTTTTGTCCACCGGAACACTCATTTGGATAATGATCTAAAATTGATTCTAATCCCAACTTCTCAATGATCATTTCTTTTTCAGTTACATTCGATTGAGTGATTTCATGAGCAAGATATATGTTGTCTCTTACATTTAAACTTTGGATCAATTCATAATTTTGAAAGATTGTCGCAATCGTTCCATCGGTATGAATCGATCCTGAACTGACGGATTCAAACCCGGCAAGCATATTCAATAATGTACTTTTTCCGCTACCACTCTCACCAACAATAACATGAATTCCACAGTGATTGATGGATAGTTCGAGATCTTTAAAAATCAGAGTTGAATCGAATGATTTTGTAACCTTTTTACATTCAATCATGATGTCTTCCTCCCAAACAATAACTCAATGAATAGATGAAGCACATATACAATAAGAATCATCATGAAGATGGAAAGCATGTTGAAATTCATAAAGCTCTCATAGTTGAATCGTTTCGCAATTTCATTGAATTGATTGATTAAAATGGATGAAGTTAAAAACCAGATCATTCCGCCAGTTAGCGTTGTCAATCCAACTCGTAAAACACTTTCCAAACGTATAGAATAACCATAAACAGAGAGAATTCTTCTTTCTTTTACAAATTGTTTTCTTGTCAGTGCATAACGAATCATTAGGATCATAAACATACTAAACAGAGCCAAAGAACTAAACAAGATAAAATTCTTTGGATTCATATATGCCCTGTCTTTTTGATTGTTGTAGAGCTTTCCTGCTGATACAAAACGATTTTGATCCACAGGAAAGATACCATTTAGCTCATCACATATTTTTTCAACATCTCCATCCATATCCAACATAAAATTTACGATGGTATAGGAAACATTGGCATCTTCATTCACGATATCTTTCAATAAAGTTTCTTTCACGCCTCCTTGCAAAAAGAAGACTTGTTGCTGATTAGGATTCTGGTATGGTGTAATTCCTGCTATTTTAATGGTAGAGAAGGAATAAGGAGACTCTTCTCCTGTTGAAAATCTCATGGCACTAATAGGAATTGCTACTTCAATACTTTCACCAATCATGTCTTCAATAGATGAAAATCCATATTGATAACGAATTCGATTGGCTGTTTTTTGATCAACGATAACTTCATCGAAAGATTGAGGCATATCCCCTAATATAAGAGGGATTTCTTTCCCCTTTACCAATTCATAAGGATGAAAACTGTCTGTCACCATATCCAAATAGATAAGATGATATGTTTTTTCAAAAGTAGTAAAACATTTAGATAATTTTTCTTCTGGAATATCTTCATATTTCAGATATTCATAGGAAACAGGATCATTTTGCTTATTGATTTCAATAAATGAACAAACAGGTGCATCCTCCTCTTTATCTTCCCTATGAACATATACATCATAATCTTTTAGAATCTGTTCTTGGCTTGCCAATAATGGATAATAACTAGGTTGCTTTGTGTAAGGACTTTTTTGAGAAGAATAGAAATAATCTTCTCCTTTTTTAAAGGATTCTTCCTGCCATTCATTGATCGTTAAAGTTCGAGAAACATTATCATAAAGATACACATCATAAAAAGCTTCTACCGCAAATATATCACTGATCTTTTGAATCGCACTTTGAATATCCAAATCCTGATAGACATCAAAATTTTCATAAACATATTCATATACTGTCGAAGTCAAACCCGCAGCTACTTTATTCTTATCATCAATTTTCGTTACGATATGATTTAATCCATTATCCCATATGTATTTTGACTGTGTCTGTTCATCGACATTTTGAAAAATCTGACTGCATGCAAATAAGGAAGCACTTAAAATAAAAGATATAAAAATCATAAAAACCGTATCAATAGGTCGACTTTTTAATTGCAGAATGACTGCTTTTAATGTTTCTGAGAAATTCTTGTTATTTCTTGTTTCTCCTTTTTCAGCCAATTCAGTATCATGAAGTTTTTCATCCTTTATGATTTGTCCATTTTCCATGTATAGAATACGATCAGCATACTTTTCTGCCAAAGCAATATCATGAGTCACTAAAAAAATCTGTACATGTTCACTGATCTGTTTCAACTGTTGCATCAGTAATTCAGCATTATCATGGTCAAGTGCGGCCGTTGGTTCATCACATAAAAGCAAACCAGGACTTTGAAGCAACGCACGAATAAACTGAACACGTTTCTTTTGCCCATTTGAACATTTCTTTACTTTTTTATTAGCATGTTCAATAAGTGAAAACTGATTCAAATAAGACCGAATTCTTTCATTATCTGAACTTATCAATAACAGATTATCCATGATACTTAAATTCTCAAACAGTTGAAAATCTTGAGTAATATAATCTAAACAAATCTCATTATATAGTTCACCTTCAAAATCTTTATCTTGACCGGACAAAATATTCAGCAATGTACTTTTACCACTGCCACTTGAGCCCAATAAAACAGTGATGCCCTTATCATCAACGTTCAAAGTAATCCCTTTAATAGCTTCTACATCATTTTTCTTATTATGATAAACCTTCCGTATATTTACTAATCTCATTGTTCTTTCCCCTTCTGCTTCTCAATATAAGAAGAGGC
>CAMEUL010000010.1 GCA_945938205.1 uncultured Traorella sp.
TATTGTTTGTTCTCAACAACGACCAATAAAATATCTTTGCGTTTTCTGGAAAAACTGCCTTCTGCATAAATAATCGTAGTTCCACGTTTTAAAACAGAATCGATTTTTTCAATGATTTCATCATAACGATTTGAAATAATATATACTGATTTCGTTTTCTGTCCGCCAAAGCTTAAAGCTTTATTGACCATGACAGAACTGGAGTAAGAGAAAATCAGACCAATCAGTACAGCTTCCACAGAATATGTTGTGATCCCTAATATTACAGCTGCACTGTCTAAAATAAGACAAGCTTTCGAAAGAGACATGTGAAGATGTTTCTCCATCAATAAAGCTATAACATCCATGCCTCCTGTACTGCTGCCAACTCTGAACACAATACCTGTTCCAAGACCAAATAACAGTCCTGAAAAAAGTGAAGCCAACATAATGTTTTCAGTGAGGTACAGATCCTGGCAACAATAAGTAAGCACGTTAAGAAAAATCGGATAAAAAATTGTACTGATGATCGTATTTAATACGAATTTTTTTCCGAGGAAAAAAGCACCAACAAAGAATAAAAGAACAGTGAGGATAGAAATAGTCAGAGAAATATCTAAGAATGGGAAGATCGGATATAAGGCGACCACAACTCCCGCTAAACCACCCGACAGGATCTTGTTAGGAACTACAAAACATGAAACCGATACAGCAATCAGGAAATTTCCCAACAAAATTTGAAGAAAGGGACTTATAAAGTTCTTAGAAAACAGACTTTTCATTATTATCACCTCTTTGCTGATAGAAAAAATATAACCTGTTATAACAAGATTGTCAATATCTTTGTTTAAATATAATAAAGATTTATTTTTACGATATACTAAAAGTGTAAAATATCCCTTTAAATAAGCATATAATGATATTATTCATTTTTTCATTTACGTGATTTATCAGATTGTAAATTTAAAACATTTTTTGATATTTTATAGCATATGTTATAACATCTGTATAAAAAAATAGTGAAAAAATAAAAAATAAAAGCGTTTACATTTTTTTAATACAAAAGTATTGACATGCATGTTATAACAAGTTATATTATACATGTAACAGGTGGATAGGAGGAAAAAAATGAGCAACCAAAGTCTAGACAAAACAAAAGATGTTCCAATATACTACCAGTTATATTTGATCCTGAAAGAAAAAATAGAAAATGGAGTTTATCCGGAGAACTCAACGATTCCTTCAGAATCAGAAATTCAGAGTATGTATAATGTGAGCCGTATTACTGTTCGAAGAGCTATTACTGATTTAGAAAATGATGGTTATGTTAAAAAGAAAAAAGGATTGGGAGCTATAGTCTTAAAACGAAAAAAATACAAAGATTTGTTTGAGTTTAAAAGCTATAGTGATGAAGCAAAAGAAAAAGGAGAAATACCTGGCAATATCATCATTACTTGCAAAGAGGTTGAAGCCAATGTGCGAGTAAGCGAAAAGCTTGGTATTGAACCTGGAGATAAGGTATGCTATCTGAAACGATTGCGTTTAAGAAATGGAAGGGTCACTGCTTTGCATGAAACTTACATCAGCCTTGAATTTGGCTTCAGAATTACCAATGATGATTTTGATGCAACAACATCTCTTTATGAATTTTATGAAGATCATGGTATTGAACTGGGATTTGCCAATGAAACAATCGAAGTGAAAATGCCAAATCATAATTTACGTACTGAAATGTTTATGACTCAAAATGAACCAATTTTCTATCGTGAAAGAATTACATATGACATTCACGGAAAACCTATTGAATTTTCGCAAAACAATAATAAAGCTGAACAGTATCGCTATTCATTACACATGGTAAAAAACAAAAAATAGTAAGGAGATCAGTTATGAAAATGTATGATGTCCATGCTCATCTCGGAAAAACAAGTTCTGGTGAGGAGAACAGCGCTTCTTTACTTGTCGAGGATCTAAAAAAGTATGGAGTCGAAAAAGTCGGCATCAGCAGTTTATCTGGGACCAGTACAAGAGTACAAAATGATTTGGTATATGATGCTATGTGCCAATTCCCTGATGTAGTCAGAGGTTATGCTTTCATTAATCCAAAAGCACCAGATGCTTTGGAAGAAATTGACCTTTGCTTAGGAAAGTACAAAATGCAGGGAGTTAAATTCCATCCATGGAAACACGGTTATTATTGTGATAACTGTCCTCAGATTGACGATGTGCTGACAGCTATTGAAAAGTATGGGGTACATGTTCAGGTGCATGTAGGGACAAGTCCTCTATGTACGCCTTTTCCTTGGATCGATTACGCCAAAAAGCATCCTAACTTGAGATTCCTGTTTACTCACATGGGCTGTCGTGAATTTGGCTTCAGTACAATTGAAGCTGTAAAAGATGTTGAAAATATCTGGCTTGAAACATCTTGCCAGAATGAAGCAGAAAATCTTTTGAAGGCAGCACGTGAAATCGGATCTAAGAGAATCGTATTTGGTACTGATTGGCCATATAAGCCAACCAATGTTGAAATTGATAAAATTAAGTTATTAGGTTTCAGTGAAGAAGAATTAGAAGATGTTTTCTATAAAAATGCCGAATATTTATGGACAGCAAAAAAATAAAAATACTGCTGGAAAGGTGACAGATTATGAAAATTACAACAATGAGAATTGACGATCGACTTATTCACGGGCAGATCGTTACTACTTGGATCACTTACGCAAAAGCTAAACAGATCATGGTAGTTGACGATAAGGCTGCAGGTGATAAAATGCAGCAAATGCTGTTGAAATTTGCAGTTCCAAATGGTATCAATTTACTCATCTTAACAAAAGAGGATGCTATTAAAACGTTACAAGAAGATCAAAGTGATACACCAACTTTGTTGATGATTCGAAATCCTCATGAAGCGAATGCTTTTATTGAAATGGGATTTGAAATTCCTGTCATCAATGTTGGAAATATCAGCAATTCAAAATCAGTGACAGGTAGAAGAAAAATGATGGATTACATTTACTTTGAAGAAGCAGATGTAAAAGCATTACAGTCATTGAATGATAAAGGCATCAAACTAGAAGTTCGTGCTATTCCTACTGAAAAACCAGTAGATGCGATGACACTTGTTAACAAATATATAAATTAATAATAATTAGGAGGTAATTATGGATCTTTTATTAAAAGCAATAATGGTTGGAATTATTGTCTGGATTGGATTTTTAGATAAAGCATTTTTACATACATTTATTTATCGACCAGTTTGTATTGGACCACTCGTAGGACTTGTTTTTGGTGATTTGAAAACAGGACTTGAAGTCGGAGTTTCAATCGAATTGATGTTCTTAGCTGTTGTTTGGGTTGGGGTTGCTATTCCGCCTGATGAAACATTAAGTGCTGGTATTGCTGCTGCATTTGCTTGTATTGCCGGAGATGCCAGTGTAGGTATCGCTACTGCTCTTCCACTTGCAATCGTTGGACAGATGTTCCGTCAGACTCGTAACTCTACAATTTATGAAGTTACTCAGAGATTAGTTGAAAAAGCTGCTGCTAAAGCTGATTATAAAGGAATTATTGTTTGGACTTCTATTATCCCAAGCTTTATTGAAGGTTTATTGTTTGGTCTTCCAGCATTCGTTGCTGTTTACTTTGGAGCTGAATACGTTCAGGCATTTATTGACTTCGTACCAGAAAACGTTATTGCAGGTTTAGCTGCAGGTGGTGGATTGATCGGTGCAGTCGGAGTTGCCTTGTTATTAGGAACTATCAAGAACAAAGAATTATGGCCATATTTCTTGGTTGGATTCTTCTTCGCTTCATATTTAGGAGTAAACACAATTGGAGTAGGTATTATAGCAGTTGTTGCTGTTATGCTGAACTTCATTTCTGATAAGCAGAAAGAGAAAAATGCATAAGGAGGATTACAGAAATGTCTAAAGAAATTACTAAGTCTGATTTATGGAAAGTATTCTGGCTTTCTATGGGTATTGAAAGTGGTTGCAGTACTACAAAACAGGAAGCTCCAGGATTTGCTCAGGGGTTGATCCCAGTTATTGAAAAAGTATATGATGATCCACAGGATAAAGCAGATGCTTATTCACGTCATATGGAATTATTCTTGACAGAAGGTCGTGTTGCTTTCTTCTGCGTTGGTGTTGCTGCTTCAATGGAAGAACAGTATGCTAAAGCAAAAGACTTCGATCCAGATTCAATCAATGCAGTAAAAGTTGCTTTGATGGGACCTTTAGCTGGTGTTGGTGATTCACTGATCCACGGTACTTTACGTCCAATTATGGCTGGTTTAGCTTGCTCTCTGATTACTGCAAGCGGATATACAAGTCCATTAGGAACTCTTCTGTTCTTGTTAGTTATGACTACAACAGTTATGGTTGTACGTTACTTTGGAGTTTTCAAAGGTTACGAATTAGGTTTATCTCTTGTTGAAGGAATGCAGGAAGGTGGATTCTTAGACAAGTTAACAAAATATGCTGCTATCGCTGCATTCATTGTCTGCGGTGGATTCATTTCTTCACTGGTATGGTGTACAATTCCTATTGAATTCGTAAATGGTGATACTGTAGTAAGCTTACAGGAAACTTTTGATGGATTAATGCCAAACTTAGTTCCTTTGATTTATACATTGATCATGTACTGGGCAATTAACAAAAAGAAAATTAATCCAGTATTGCTCATGGTATTAACAATGGTTCTTGGTGTAATTGGAGTATACGCAGGATTCTTAGCTTAATTAATTATTAGATAGGAGTAATATTATGTTTGATTTTCACTCTCATTTGAGAAGAGACCCGATAACTAAAGAATATGAAATTGAAGCTTTATTGGCTGATATGGAAGCCAATAAGATTGATTGCCGCATGATTTCTACTGTTGAAGGTAAAAGCACATCAGCACAAAACGATATGATCATTGATCTCGTAAAACAGTATCCTGATAAATTGGTTGGTTGTGCTGTTATCAATCCAAAAGAGGATGATAGTGTTGAAGAAATGAAACGTGTTTGCATGCATAAAGAAATTAAGGCTATTGAATTAGATTCAATGGAACATGGTTATCTTCCTGAAAAACTTGAATACAATATTAACCCTATTCTTGAAATTGCTGACGAAAACAACATCATTGTTAAATTGTTCACTGGTTGGGGTGCAAGAACTGCACCCCAGCAGTGGAAAAAATATGTTGAAAAATTTCCAAATGTAAAATTTGTAATTCTTCACATTGGCGGAATTGACTTCGGTTATGGAAGCATTGATTTTGCTAAACAGTATGATAATGTTTATTTTGAAACATCTAATCAGACAGAAATTCAGATTTTACATAGAGCTTTTAATGAACTGCCTTTTGAAAGATTTGTCTTTGGATCAAATTATCCTGAACAGTTCACATATTGCTCAATTCACACATTTGACTGCTTGGATTTTACAGAAGAGCAGAAAGAAGATTTATATCAAAAAAATGCTGAGAAATTACTCGGCATTAATGGGTGAATGAAATGAGTAGGGAAAGCGAAACAAAAAATTATTTGCCTCAAAACCAATGGCAGGCATTCGATGATATTGTAGAAGGCAGAGTGCTGGGAGCCAGTACTCACATTCGTATGATTGGTGAAATGATCAAGGCTATTGCTCATGAGTTCCAGGAAGACCAGATCAAGGAATGCGTTAAGCAAGTATGTGGTTATTTTATTGAAACAAGAGGAAAAAGCAGTTATGCCATCATTACAGCTTGCAATATCATGATGAAACCAGTTTTGGAAGCTGAGGAAAATGTGAAAGAAGTAGCAATAAAAAGTGTAGAAAACTATATTGAAAATTCAAAAAAAGACACAGAAAATATTTTAGAATATACAAAAAGATTATGTCATAACTTTAAGACTGTTATGATCTTTGATTATTCAAGTACTGTTGAAAAAGCAATTTGTCATATTCAGGAACCTTTGAAGGTATATGTGCCAGAAAGTAGAGCAATTGATGGTGGAAAACCATTTGTCAATGCTTTAGTGAAAGCAGGTCATCAGGTTCACGTAATTCTGGATGCTGCGATGCTTTCTGTTTTAGATGAATGTGATGCTGCCTTTATTGGTGCTGAAACGTTCTATCCAGACGGTACAGCATTTAATACGATTGGCTCAGATATTCTTGCAGAGTTATGTTATATGCATAATGTGCCATATTATGTTTTGACACCGCTTTTAAAGGTGGATGTCAGATCTGTCGTTGGTATTTACAAGCAAACATTAGTTCATGATCTAAAGGATAAAATTGCTGAAAATTGGACAGACGTAAATATTGAAACTGTCGATTTTGAGGGAATTGAACTTGTTGGCGTAAATCCAAAATACATAACAGGATATGTATGTGAAAATGGAATTATCCCAACTTATTCGTTATATCAGGAAGCCATTAAATATAACGATAGAATTAATGGAGGAATGTAAAAATGAATCATTCACGATTTCCTTTAGCTCTAGTGATGATACAGCCAGATGCTTTACCTGGCAGTTATCTTAACAACGGTAAAACATTTGAAGAAATTAAGCAGGATGTTTATAAGGAAGCAAAAATGATAACAGATATGGGCTTTGATGGTTTTATCTTGCAGAATATGCATGATGGTCCTGTAAGTCAGCAAGCAAGACAGGAAACAATTGCCTATATGACCATATTGGGAAATATGATTAAAACAAGTTTTCCAGATAAGATTTTAGGAATTCTTGTAAATTGGGATGGTATTGCTTCACTCGCAGTAGCAGAAGCAGTACATGCTGATTTTGTTCGTGTTGAACATCTTTATACTGGTGTCAGTGTATGTGATACTGGATTTATGTATGGACAATGCGCAGAAATTTGTGAATTTAAAAAGAGAATCGGTTCTACAATTCCTGTATATGCAGACGCTCAGGAAGTCAACAGCACTTATGTAGCACCTAAATCAAAGGTCGACTGTGCTCGCGATGTTGTCCGCTCAGCATTTGCTGATGGTGTATTCATGAGTGGAAGCAGTACAGAGAACAGTATTGAAATCGTAAAACAGGTTAAAGAAAAACTTCCAGGAGTCCCTGTATTCTTAGGAGGAGGAGCAACTGGAGACAACATTTGTGATTTGATGCAATACTATGATGGTGTAAGTGTTGCTACATGGATCAAAAACGGAAACATGAGAAACCCAATTGATCCAAAAAGAGCAGAAACTTTCTTAAGCGAAATTAATAAAGCTAGAGAACTGAGAAAGGCTAAACAAAATGGTTAATTACATTGTTTGTGGACACGGAAATTTCGCGACAGGATTGGAAAGTTCTGTGAAATTATTAGCTGGTGAAGCGCCTGCTGTAAAGTATGTTGATTTTACTCAGGATTTGTCTCAAGATACTTTATGTGACAAATTTGAAGAAGTTTATAACAGCTTTACGGATGCATCAAGTGTTGTAATACTAACAGATATAGTCGGAGGAACTCCATTTAAGACAGCTGTTACTTTCTCATTAAGCCATGAAAATGTATATGTAATATCAGGAACAAACTTACCTTTGATGTTACAGGTTGCAATTTCAAATCTTGATGATGAAAACATTAAGGATCAGTTGAATGAAATGATCAGTTCTTCAAAAGAAGCTATGTTTATGTTTGATAAAGACTCTTTTTAAAAGATATTAGAAAGAATCAAACGGTATTGAACCAAAAATATCAAAAAAGAGTGGGGTGGCAACGCCCCACTATCATTTACAATGATTTGACAAAAGTTATCAGATGATAGGAGAAAAATATGTATAACAAAGAAGAACTTTGTAAATATTCAAACAATATACGAAAAAACATTGTAAAAATGATTGCTCATGCGAAAAGCGGACATCCGGGAGGATCTCTTTCCGCAGTAGATATGATTACCTGTCTGTATTTCAATGTAATGGATATCAATCATGAAAATGTTAACAGCATAGAGAGAGATCGCTTTGTCTTAAGCAAAGGACATGCTTCTCCACTTTTATATGCAGTACTGGCAGAAAAAGGTCTTATTCCGGAAGAAGAATTGATGACTTTCAGACAGATCAATTCAAGACTCCAGGGGCATCCAAATATGAATTATGTTCCAGGAGTGGATATGTCAACGGGTTCATTAGGACAGGGTATTTCCTGTGCTGTAGGAATGGCCATGGCCAATAAACTGGATGAAAACAATCATCGTGTTTATGTGTTGCTGGGTGATGGAGAATGCGAAGAAGGACAGGTTTGGGAAGCAGCCATGGCTGCAGCTCACTATAAACTTGATAATCTATGCGCTATGATTGATTACAATGAATTGCAGATTGATGGAAGCATTCATGATGTTATGGATCCTTCGCCACTTGATAAGAAGTTTGAAGCATTTGGATGGCATGTGATCGAAATTGATGGACATGATTATGATCAGATTGAAAAAGCTTTTGAAGAAGCTAAAACTGTCAAAGGATGTCCAACATTGATTTTTGCTCATACAACTAAAGGAAAAGGTGTTTCTTTCATGGAAAATCAGGCTGGATGGCATGGTAGCGCTCCTAACGAAGAACAACTGAAAACTGCATTAGAGGAGTTAGGAGGTAACGATCATGACTAAAATGGCTACAAGAGAAGCTTATGGAATTGCTTTGGCAGAGCTGATCAAGGAAAATGAAAATGTTGTTGTATTAGATGCCGATCTAACAAAATCGACAAAAACCATTGATGCCAAGAAAGCCTGTCCAGCACGTCATTTCAATATGGGAATTCAGGAAGGAAACATGATGAGTACTGCTGCCGGTCTTGCAGCCAGCGGCAAAATAGTCTATGCATCAAGTTTTGCGATATTTGCAGCAGGCAGAGCTTATGAACAAATTCGTAACAGTATTGGCTATCCACATTTAAATGTAAAGATTTGTGCCACACATGCCGGTATCAGTGTTGGTGAAGATGGTGCAAGCCATCAGGCAATTGAAGATCTGGGCCTGATGAGAGGCATTCCTAATATGAAGGTCTTTCAGCCATGTGATGAAACAGAAACAAAAGCTATCATCAAAGCAGTATCCGAAATCGAAGGCCCTTGCTATATTCGACTTGGCAGAGGGGCCGTAGAAGATGTATTCGATGAAAACTATCATTTTGAATGTGGTAAAGGAATTGTGCTCCAAAAAGGAGAAAAAGTGGCTATTGTTGCAACTGGTCTGATGGTACAGGAAGCCCTCAAAGCAGCAAAAGAACTGGAATTTGCTCCAACTATTGTCAATATGCCTAGCATCAAACCAATTGATGAAGAATTATTGATTGAACTGGCAAAAACACATGATTATATTCTAACCTGTGAAGAACATAGTATTATCAATGGATTGGGCAGCGCTGTGTGTGAAACATTGGCACCTTATAATCTGTGTAAGATCATTCGCTTAGGCGTTCAGGACACTTTTGGTGAAAGTGGTAAAACAAGTGATTTGCTTGAAAAATATGGATTGAATTCAAAATTCATTGTTAATAAAATTCATGATATAATAAAATAAAAAAAGAGGAAATGAGTTATGAAAAAAGAAGAGACCACATTATTAATATTCTTTATAGTCCTGATATTATTCTTGATCCTATATCGTATATTAACAAAGGTTTATACAAAATCCCTGGTAAACTCTTTTAAAGAGGATACAGGGAAATTTGAAAAAACATTGAATTCATTAATTGCTAAACTGCTTTTTCCTCCCTACAATCGGGAATTTATGTATTTGAATTACTGTGTCTTACATAAAAAAGGTAAGAAAGTGTCTGAACAGATTGAAAAACTAGATTCGATGCGAATCAATAATGAACAGCATCTTGCAGTATACAAAACGGCAATTCAGTATTATGTTTCTGTTAACAATGAAAAAGAAGCCAGAAATATTCAAAAGAAGCTGAATGAATTCATTGAAAAGAACCAACTTGATTCGAAAATCAAGGAAACTGTTGATGCAGAACTTAATATATTCTTTACAAAAGATATTTCAACGCTTTCCTATATTGACGGCAAACTGGAAAATTGCAGTGATTTAGATAAAGTAGAATGGAATTTCAAAAAAGCAGTTGTTCTGAAAGCTAATGATCGTTTAGAAGAAGCGAAAGAATGCATGAAAATTGTCATCGAAAACACAAAGAATCCTGAGCAGAAAAAAGCAATGCAGGAAATACTGGATAACAATCTAAAGGATCTGTAAAGTAATGAAAACTTTATATGTAACTGATTTAGATGGAACACTGCTTAGAAGCAACGAACGGACCAGTGATTTCACAAATCAAACCATCAATAAACTGGTTGATATGGGAATGGTTTTTTCGTATGCGACAGCCAGGTCCTTTAAGACGGCTCATAAAGTGACTGCCGGGATGAGTGCAGAATTTCCGGTCATTGTTTACAATGGAACTCTTATTGTAGATAATTTGACTGGTGAGATTCTTATTTCACATTTTTTTGATGATGCAGAAAAAAAGAAATACTTCATGATCTGATCTCACATGATATTTACCCTATTGTGTATTCTTTAATAGATGGCAATGAAAAATTCTCTTATGTACAAGAACGCAATACTATTGAAATGCAAGAATTCATTGCTACCAGAAAAGGGGATGTCAGAGATAATCCGGTAAACAATGTAGATGATTTATATAAGGGAGACTGCTTTTATATTAACTGCATTGATTCTAAAGAAAAACTGGAACCATTATATTTAAAATATAAAGATAAGTACCCAACGTTTTTCGGCGAAGATATTTATCTTCACAGTCAATGGCTGGAAATACTCCCGCATAATGTTTCAAAAGCCAATGCAGCAATGCAATTAAAAGATCTGCTGGGATGTGAAAAACTGGTGGTTTTTGGCGATGGAACGAATGATATCGATATGTTTATGGCAGCGGATGAAGCATACGCTGTTTCTAATGCATCAGAGGAACTGAAAAAACTTGCAACTGATATTATAGGAAGCAATAATGAAGATGCCGTTGCGAAATGGCTGCTGAATCATATTATTTAACATGATTGAAATCAAAAAGGATCTTTTCTTTTTTCTATAATATAAAAAGATATGAATATTTGAATGAAACAAGTGATTATCACTTGTTTTCTTTTGTTGAGATTTATAGGAATTATGGTATAATCAAACCATGAGACAGACGAAATATTTTGAAGCATATTTGGATGATTTTACGACCATCGTTATTTACATGTCAAAACAGAGCTATGAAGGATGCAGCCGTTTTTTTTATTTGCAGGATGAGAAAGGAGAATTGGAGGAACTGACCATTCAGATGGTGGAACCTACCAGCAAAAACTATAATAAATATACCTGTACCTCAAAAAAACGAATTGAATTAGGAAAACGATATCATGTTCTTCATGAATTTGCGAGAAGATGTGTCCTGAAAACAGGATATATTACAAAAATGGATGAATTCGATGAACTTTATGCATATGATAAAGATTATCTGGGGGCTGTTGATTCCAAAGAAAAGACCACCTTCAAGATCTGGGCTCCAACCGCTACGAATGTGCATTTGTGTTTGGAAAACAAAAGCTATGTCATGGAAAGAAAAGAAAGAGGAATCTTTGAACTGACCATTAAAGGAAACCTTGAAAAGCAGTGTTATCATTATTATGTGCGTGTGGATGGAAACTGGATTTCCTGTCAAGACCCTTATGGAAAGAGTTCATTAGCAAATTCGAAATACAGTATCATTGTCAATGAAGAACGTTTTATGAATAAAAAGGCAGATTTGCCACCTCTTGAAAAATATACAGATGCCATCATTTATGAGATGAATGTTCGTGACTTTACGGCGCAGAATTTGAATCATGATTTCAGACATTCGAAACAATTTCTGGGTGTTGTGGAAGAAAATGAACAGACGCGCACCAAAGAAATAGGATTTTCCTATCTCAAAAAACTGGGGGTGACCCACGTTCAGCTGATGCCCGTTCTGGATTTTGCCAGTATTGATGAAAATCATCCGGAAGTATTCTACAACTGGGGTTATGATCCGGCTCAATTCATGACGTTGGAAGGAAGCTACAGCTCAGATCCTAATGATCCATATGCGAGAATTGAAGAATTCAAAACAATGGTGGATGAATTTCATAAAGCAGGTATCCGTGTAATCTTGGATGTTGTATTCAATCATGTGTTCGAGTTGGAAGATATGTGTTTGGAGAAATTGGTTCCCAATTATTTCTTTCAAATGAACCAGAAAGGGTATTTTTCTAACGGAAGCTGGTGTGGCAACGATTTTGATTCCATGCGGAAGATGGCAAGAAAATATCTGATAGATTGCTGTACTTATCTGATGAAGATGTATCAGGTGGACGGATTCCGTTTTGATCTGATGGGTATTTTGGATGTGGAAACCATGAATCAGATTCAGAAGGAATGTGAAAAAATTGATCCAAATGTCATGATTTATGGTGAGGGATGGAATATGCCGAGTTTTCTGGATCAGTCCCTACGTGCGACCATTGCCAATGGAGATAAGATTTCTCGCATTGGACAGTTCTCAGACCGTTTCCGTGATGTCGTAAAAGGGAAAACAAACATGGAAGAAATCTACCAGAAAGGATTCTGTGCAGGAAATACAGATGAAATAGAAGTGATGAAGGATGTGCTGAGTGCATCAGTGACCAATCAGTATGCTGATCAATATTTTGTGAATCCTTCCAATGCCATCAATTATGTAGAATGTCATGACAATCAGACATGTTGGGATAAATTAAAAGAATGCTGTAAGGAAGATACGCGAGAAAAGCGAATCATGCGTCATGAAATGTGCATTGCCGCTGTATTGTTTGCACAAGGAGTTCCATTTCTTCATTCCGGACAGGAATTTGCCCGTACCAAATATGGCAAACCAAACACCTACAACAGTAAGGATGATATCAACTGGATCAACTGGGATCGCAAGAACACCTATGAAATGATCGTGAATTATACGAAAGACTGCATTGAATTAAGAAAACAGCATGCCTGCTTACGTTATGCCACCAAAGAAGAAGTTCAAAAGAATGTACACTTTTCGGATATAGAAGGCAAGTGTCTGGCATATTATACAAAGGATGACACTGAAGAACTGATGATCTTCTTCAACCCTTGTGATCGTGAATTTAATTATTCATTTGATCATACACGTCAGTTGTTATTCTATAATGGAAAAGTGGATAATGAAATAGTCAATGGCTATCTCAAGATTCAGCCACTTAGTGTTATCGTACTGAAAAAGGAACTTTAATATGACCAAAAGAAACATTATTCCTACAATTTTCCTCATGCTGTTCACTTGTGGCATATATTATCTTTACATGATCTATACTCTAACAAGTGAAGTGAACCGATTGACAAATCAATATAAAAACAATCCAGCCATGGATCTTCTTTTATCCATTGTTACCTGTGGTCTTTATCAGATTTACTGGTTTTATAAGATTGGAAAACAGCTTGAAGATACTGAAAATGAACTTGGAATGCATAACAGTTCCATTTCTATTCTCTGCCCAATCTTGGCTGTCTTTGGATTTGGCATTGTATCCATGTGCATTTTGATCAGTGAAGAAAACAATATCATTGATGAAAAAGAAATTATCTGATTTTCTGATCTTCATTTTTCTGCTGCTTTTTGCGATTATCTTCGTGCCCTGCCCGGTTGAAAAAATATTTGGGATCCCCTGTCCTGGATGCATGATGACAACAGCTTTCTATTATTTGATTCAACTGGACTTTCAGGCAGCCTTCTACTTTAATCCGGTCATTTATCTTTTATTGATCATGGTATTGCCGCTGGCAGTCAGTTATCGTAAAAATAAGAAGATCTTTCAGAAACTTTTAATACTGACACTTACAGTTTGGCTGGGAGTTTATATCTACCGAATGATTCATGTATTTCCAAATTATCCAATGCCTTATGTGGAAAAGAATTTTTTGTCGGAAATCATTAACATATTGAAATGAGAAGCAATTGCTTCTCATTTTTCTAATTGTCTGATATCATATATAAGATGAAAAAACTGATGATGATCTGCATGGCACTGGC
>CAMEUL010000011.1 GCA_945938205.1 uncultured Traorella sp.
AACAGAACACATTTATCTTCATCTAATGCTTCATTGACTTCGGTTACTGAATCAATGATTCTAGGAAGCAGTTTTTCACGGATTTCTTTGAATTGATTCAGAAGTTCTTGATAATCAAATGGTTCTTCACCATATAATTTCGTTATCTGTTCATTCTTGATGGTCAATGTGGAAGCAAGACGTTTTTCAAATGTCGTAAAATCCATTAGATCTCCCACACGAAGTCCAATTCGTGTATACTTATCGGCATAACAAGGACCGATGCCTCGTTTTGTGGTTCCAATCTTATTACCAGCTAATTTCTCTTCCTGGAGGATATCCAGTTTGATATGATAAGGCATGATCAGATGAGCACTATCTGAGATATAGATATGGGAACTGTCAAATCCCTGTTTTTCAAGCGAATCTATTTCTTCAAGAAATACAAAAGGATCGATAACTACCCCTGGTCCAATAATACATTTGGCATTAGGATGCAAGGCTCCACTAGGAAGAAGGTGAAGCACTGTTTTTTGTCCATTGACAACCACCGTATGACCGGCATTGTTACCTCCTTGGAAACGAACGACCATATCCGCTTTTTCACCTAAAACATCAACGATTTTCCCTTTTCCTTCATCTCCCCATTGACTTCCGACTACTACATAACTAGGCATAAAAACTCTCCTTTAACTTACTTGAATATAATATCATTTTTTTGAGATGCGTAAAAGAATTTTCTATGAAATTTTATGATCAGTCTTCATTTGTTTCGATTCTATAAATCATTGAATCAAGATATATATTTTTGTATAATTATTATAAAGAGGGGGAAATTCAATGAGAATACATTACATAGAAAACAATATGCTCATCTTGCTGATGAATGAAAGAAAATAAATATAATGAAACAAAAGAAATTCTTGATTATTCCATTTTTTTGTATGCATGATGTTATTGAGCAACTGCATGCAAGAAGAAAAGTTTTTTCTTTAGTTGAACAGTATTTTGAAGCATATCAGTCAAAAATGAAATGACATTGAATCATCTGTTTGCTGATCAAAATCAAACACTGAAATATTTGATGTAAATTCTATCAAAGTGGCAGAAATTAAAGTGATTTTTGAATCAGATGAAGGAAAGAATCATACTACTTTTATTTTCATTAATGTAGAAAGTGAAGGGAAAATTGACTTCATTGGAAATGCTAAAAAATTAAATATTTCATATTTTGTTTAATTTCATAACATTATTTTATTAAAAAGAATTATGCTGATATACATATGCGATGATAGAATCATGAATTCATAATTCTATATACGATTTTTCGAAAAAAACACTACTTGCTTTATTTTGTTATTAGAATATATGATTTAAAAAGGAGCTAACTATATAAAAATCGATATGAATGTGAACATAGATTAGTCTTGCTTATAATAATGTGATGAAAGAAAAAAGAACTTATGGAGGAATTTGATATGAATAAAATATTAACGGCATTATTAACTACTTGTATAATCTTTACAAATTTTTCGAATTATGTTTCAGCAAGTGAAACTACATTAACAGAATATGTTCCTCAAGAAAATAAAGGTGCAACTGTAACTTTTGTTGATGAATCAATGATTGAAAATAATTCAGCAACAAAAGCGAGAGGAGCTATCGTGATGCAATATAGTCATTCGTATTATACATATGTAAACAGAAGTATAATTGCATGGTATGTTGGACCAAGAGAAAATGACGTATTTTTGTGCTCTGTAGCAGCTGGAAAGACAAAACAAGTTGAAGAAGAAAAGACAATAAGCGGTAGTATTTCATTTACAGGTGAAGTAAATGCAAATATCAAGAAAACAGTATCATTAGGATTTGGATTAACCGCAAGCGGTACATATTCAAAAACATGGAAAACAACGGAAACATTTACTGGACCAGCCGATGGAAAGTATAATTCGTATTCATTTTATGGTGCAATAGATTATGATAAATATACAACAACAGTTAAACGATACGATGTGTATAATTATGTGGATAGTAATAGTGGAACTATAACAGGAACTGAAACTTTGTATCATTCAACAATGACTATTGACAATGTTAAGTGTCCTAAAGCTGTAGAGTATTCGATAGGAGATAATTATTCATGAAAATACTTTTGCTAATTTCAATGATGTTGGTATTACAATCATGTATGAAAGAAAACATTACAATACATGGATTAGGCATTGATTCATTAGAAATAACAGAAGACATAACTGGAAATGAAGGAATGAATGGTTTTTCAATCTATGCTAACTTTGACGCATATGATTATAGCAACATCGAAACAATTTATATTATTGGATATTATCCAGAAGAAATACTTGAACACTATCCTTTTCCAACGACATTTAGATATGAACTTTCTAATCAAAATTATTATGAATCCAAAGAATGCATTGCAAACTATTTTTCTGTTGATTTCTCGGAAAAGGATATAAATAACATTATTACTTTATTAGAAGAGATAAAGGTTGATTTATATGTAAATGATAAATTAGTAGATACTAAAAAAGTAAAATTATCTGAATTTTAGAATGATTTAGTTTTCATATTCTCGAGATGCATTTTTGATAATTTTTGATTTTACATGTGTGTTATAGATAAAATGCAAACGATAAAAACTTATATCTATATTATGTTTAGTCTTGCTTTGCTCATGTGGAAAAGGAAAAGCCAAACGAACCGATATTGTTACCCAGTATTTTGAGGCATATCAGTCAAAAATGAAATGACATTGAATCATCTGTTTGCTGATTAAAATCAAACACATGAAATATTTGATGTAAATTCTATCAAAGTGGCAGAAATTAAAGTTATTTTTGAATCAGATGCAGGAAAGAATCATACTTCTTTTGGAAATGTATAATGGATCCAAAGTAAATGCCTTGGATTTTTTCAATCTTGGATAAGTAAAAATCATTAAAACGATTGACAAATAATTTAAATGATTTTATTATTATGAACAGAATTTATTGGTGATTCCGATGAAAAAAGCAAATAGAATTCGATGGATGAGAAAACAGAAAATCATCTATCAATTGAAATGTTGAATAGCAATTCATGCTTTGTAAATCAAGCATAGGTGTTTTGACACTCTTGATTTTCAAAGCTTTTTTTGTTTTTTAACGGAATCAGAAAGGAGTATTATGAGAAAGTATATATTTGTGACTGGAGGCGTTGTCAGCGGACTTGGAAAAGGCATTACAGGGGCAAGTCTAGGAAGATTATTAAAAAGCAGGGGATACAAGGTGATTTCTCAGAAACTTGATCCTTATATCAATGTCGATCCGGGTACGATGTCACCATATCAACATGGTGAAGTATTTGTTACTGAAGATGGAACCGAAACTGATTTGGATCTGGGTCATTATGAACGATTCATTGATGAAAATCTGAATCATTATTCTAACTTGACAACCGGAAAAGTGTATTATGATGTATTACGTGCTGAAAGAAAAGGAGAATATTTGGGAGAAACCGTCCAAGTGGTTCCTCATATCACACAAAAAATCAAGGATTTTATCTATGGTGTCGGTGAAAAAGCTCAAGCGGATATCGTTATTTCTGAAATTGGAGGCACTGTTGGAGATATTGAAAGTCAGCCGTTTCTGGAAGCTATTCGTCAGTTGTCATTGGAAGTGGGAAAAGAAAACTGCTGTTTTGTCCACGTGACACTGGTTCCTTTTATAAGCGGAAGTCAGGAATACAAAACTAAGCCGACACAGCATTCTGTTAGGGCATTACAGTCATATGGCATTCACCCTAATCTCATCGTAACACGAAGTGATGGACATTTAGGAGAAGCGATTCGTAATAAAATATCTTTATTCTGTAATGTGGAGAAGGATTGTGTTATTGAAAATGAGACATGTCAAAGTTTGTATGAAGTGGTTCTGATGTTAGAAAAGCAGAATCTCTCTGAAATCGTGTGTCGACAACTGCATTTGGATCCTGGAACTATCGATTTAAAAGAATGGATAGCCTTGGTAGATCAGATTCATAGTTGCAATAAGGAAGTACATATTGCTTTGGTGGGGAAGTATGTGGCATTGCATGATGCTTATCTTTCTGTCATGGAATCGCTTTATCATGGCGGATTTGTAAATCAAGCAAGAGTGATTATTCACTGGATCGATTCAGAAGATATCACCAAGGACAATGTGGAAGAAAAACTCTTGGGATGCAGTGGAGTAATCGTACCGGGCGGATTTGGAACACGTGGAATTGAAGGTATGATCGAAACAGTTCACTATGCTAGAATTCATGATCTTCCACTTTTGGGTATCTGTCTGGGAATGCAAATCATGACGATTGAGTATGCACGTAATGTGTTAGGCTATCAAGATGCTAATTCTTTTGAATTTGATCCGGTTTCCAAACATTGTGTGATTCATTTCATGGCTCCCAAGTCAGCTGATATTAAAACAGGTGGTACGATGCGTCTAGGAAGCTATCCTTGTGAGATCCAAAAAGGAACGCATTTGATGGATATCTATCAGCAGAAGTATATTGAAGAAAGACATCGTCACCGTTATGAATTCAATAATGACTATCGGGATGAATTTATAGAAAAAGGACTTGTGATTGCTGGTACGAGTAAAGATAAGATGTTGGTAGAAGCAATCGAACTGAAGGAAAAAACTTTTTATATTGGTGTTCAATTTCATCCTGAATTTAAATCCAGACCAAACCGGCCACATCCTCTATTTGCACGTTTTATTCAGAAATCACTTGAAAAGAGACATTGATTCTTATTGCTGAGCAATCAAAAAATGATGAACCGGTAAACGCTACATTGCTCACAGATGAGCGTTTTGATATAATGATTAAGTAACATCTGATTCTCAAAATATCATTGTTGGAAATAAGGAGATATAATGGAAATAAAGAAATTGGACAGAGAAACCTACGCTGGACAGCAGTTCACCCTGTATTACATGACAAATGGATATTATGATATTCAGAGAAAAGAAACAGGTTTTCAGATAGCTTATCAATGCTTTGATAAACCAAAAAAGATGTCTTTTGATGACTGTTTCTTTAATAAATGGCTGGAAGATCCAGTTGCTTTCGGTGCCTTTGAGAATGGAGAAATGCTAGGATATGTAGAGGGTACTCTTGAAAAATGGAATAATCGTTACCGTATCAGCAATATTTGCGTATTTGATGATACAAAACGACATCGTGGCATTGGCACTTCATTGATGAATACCATACTTCATGAAGCAAAGAAAAGCAAAGCAAGAATGGTTGTTTTAGAAACACAGTCTTGTAATGAAAATGCAATTGCCTTTTACCGGAAAAATGGGTTTGAGATGATTGGATTTGACTTGTATGCATATACAAACTCGGATCCAAAGCGACATGAAATCAGAATTGAGATGGGGAAGAAACTGTAATGAAATGGTGAGGAGATAATATATGGAATTACAAGATGTATTACAAGCAAGAAGAAGTATTCGAAAATATACTCAAGAAGCAGTATCAAAAGAAGAAATTGATATTTTAATGCATGCGGCTATGTCAGGTCCCAGTGCCTGCAATAAAATGCCTTGGGATTTTTATGTGGTAAGTGATGAAACGATGCTTGAAAAGTTAAGAAATGCAACACAATATTCTAACATTAAAGCACCTTTGGCCATTGTGGTATGCGGCAATCTTTCCAGAGCATTACCTATGCAGCTTGCACCTTTCTGGATACAGGATTGCAGTGCAGCAACAGAGAATATTCTTCTAGCGGCGACAGACATGGGCTTGGGCACGGTTTGGTGTGGGATCCATCCACAGAAAAGAGCTGAAAAAAGAGTCAGTGAAGCTTTGGGACTGACAGAAAAACAAATACCACTGAATATCATTTATGTGGGACATCCGGATGAAACAAAAGAATCAAGAGATCAATATAAAGAAAAATGTGTTCACTATATTTAGAGGAATCTATGATGAAAAGAATTTTAATAACAGGAGGAAGCGTATTTGTCAGTAAATATGTTGCGAAATATTTTCATGAACATGATTAGGAAGTGTATGTTCTCAACAGGAATACGAAATCCCAAATAGAAGGTGTGCATCTGATTGAGGCAGACCGTCATCAACTAGACAAGAAACTGAAATCATACCATTTTGATGCAGTCGTGGATGGGACAGCGCATGTTGCGAAAGATATTATTGATTTATATGAGGCACTTGGATCCTTTGATGAATATATCTTGATTAGTTCAAGTGCTGTCTATCCAGAAACCACAGTGCAGCTTTATAAGGGAGATTCTTTTTTAGGGAAAAACAAATACTGGGGGAAATATGGAACCGACAAGATAGAAGCTGAAAAATCCCTCTTAGAAAGAGTACCTAACGCTTATATTTTACGTCCACCATATTTATATGGTCCTATGAATAATGTCTATTGGGAAACTTTTGTATTTGACTGTGCTAGATTCGATCGTCCTTTTTATATTCCAAATAATGGTAATATGAAACTTCAGTTCTTTCATGTGGAGGATTTATGTCGATTGATTGAACAGATTATTTCATTACATCCAAAAGATCATATCATCAATGTTGGAAATGATGAAAGAATAAGCGTGAAAGAATGGGTTTCTATGTGTTATGCATGTTTAGGAAAAACAGTTGAATTTGTCAATGTAGAAAAAGATATCGAACAGCGAAATTATTTTAGTTTCTATGATTATGAATACTATTTAGATGTAAATAAACAAAAGAAACTGTTAAAGAACACTGTACCTATGAAAATAGGCTTACAAAGTGCTTAAGAACGGTATCTCTATCATGAAGATAAGGTGAACAAAAAACCTTATATGGAATATATTGATAAGTATCTTGTAAATCAAATAGATGAATAGGAAAAAAATGAAATTTTTGTAATTAAAATTTCATTTTTTTGTTTGATTGAAATTCAAAAAAATACATGTTATAATCGACATATAACGGAAATGGAGATATACATGGCTAGACCGCAAAGATGCAGAAGAGTGTGCTGTGAACCACAATATACATGTTTTGTTCCAAGTGAAACACGTATTTCAGATCAAATATATCTAACAGTCGATGAATATGAAGTGATTCGCCTTGTCGATCTTGAGAAACTTAGTCATAAGCAGTGTTCGAATATAATGGAAATTTCACGAACGACTGTCACTGAAATTTATGAAAAAGCAAGATATAAGCTTGCTAATGCAATCGTAAATGGGAAAAAACTTGAGATTCTAGGTGGTAATTATAGAATATGTGATGAACATCCTCATTCATCTTGCAAGAAAATATGCAGAAAAAAGAGAATACATAAAACATTCGCAAAAGATCATTTATTAAAAATAGCTGTTCCTTATGATCATGGAGAAATTTTTCAGCATTTTGGACATACAAAACAGTTTAAGATCTATGAAGTTTTAAATAAAAAAATCATACGTACTGAAATTATCGAAACATTAGGGTTTGGTCATGAAACTATGACCCAATTGCTTGTTGATCATGGAATTGAAGTTTTGATTTGTGGTTGTATTGGCAATAAAGCACAAAAAGCACTTGAGGATTTAAATATTGAATTGTATGATCGTTTTTCTAATAAAACAGATGAGGCAGTTCAAGAATTGATTGAAGGAAAGCTATAAAAATATCATGAACAGAGTAAATAAAGGATAAGAATATGGAAAAAGATCGTATTATAGAAAGAATTCCTTTTTGGATCCATCTTTCAGAAACTGAAAAAAAGCAATTGAAACAAACTTCTTATCTACATACATATGAAAAGAATGAAGGTATTTTTGATATGGATGATGGTTGTCCCGGCATGATTTATGTCCAAAGTGGTTCTATTCGAGTATATATCACTTCAGAAGATGGAAGAGAAGTAACTCTTTTTCATATTGGAGAATGTGAATGTTGTATTTTATCTTCTTCTTGTGTCATGGGGGAGGTTTCTTTAGATGTACAATTGATTGCTAATGCATATACAGAAGTGCTTGTTGTACATGCTCAGGCATGGCAACAGATCATGGAAAGGAATATCTATGTACGTTGTTTTGCTTATGAACTTTCTACTAAAAGACTCTCGAACGTTGTCTTTGCTTTACAACAGATCTTGTTTACACATTTTGATGTGCGTTTGGCACGCTTTCTTGTTTCTCTATATGAAAAAACAGGGAATAGACAGATCAAAATGACGCAAGAAGCTTTGGCTCAAGAAGTGAATTCCGCAAGAGAGGTAGTCGCAAGAACACTTCGACAGTTTGATTTGGAAGGATACATTGAGATGAAAAGAGGAACCATTCTAATAAAAAATATAGAAACACTGAAAAAAATAGGTTCTTAAGTTAAATGAGACTTAGTTACAGAAAAAATATGATTTTAAATATATACTATAAATATGTATTTAAAATAGTAATTATTACTAATAATAATTGTTTTGAGGAATTGGTATGAAAGTAATTATTGTGGGTGGCGTTGCAGGAGGTGCTACTGCCGCAACAAGACTGAGAAGATTGAATGAACATGCAAAGATTATTATGTTTGAAAGAACAGGGTATGTTTCTTATGCGAATTGTGGTTTGCCTTACTATATCGGTGAAATGATTCAAGATAAAAATGATTTAACGCTTCAGACACCGGATTCATTTTGGAGACGATTTAAAATTGATGTGCGTGTACATCATGAAGTTATAAAAATTATACCTGAAGTTAAGAAAGTTGTGGTTCGTGATCTCATTCATGAGCAAACTTTTGAAGAAAGTTATGATAAACTTATTCTTTCACCAGGGGCCAAACCCATTCAGTTAAATTTGCCTGGTATGGAAAATGAGAGAATCTTCTTTATAAAAACAGTGGAAGACACTTTTCAATTAAAGAAATTTATAGATGAGAAGAAACCAAGATCTGCTGTTATCGTTGGTGGAGGATTCATTGGACTGGAAATGGCAGAAAATCTTTGTCACTTAAACGTAAAAGTGACAATCGTCCAGAAACTGAATCAACTGATGACGACTTTGGATTATGATATGGCTGCCATGATACATGCGAAACTGCGTTCCAAAGGAATTCGACTGATTTTAGAAGGAGATGTGATTGGTTTTCAGGAAAATAAAGATTCTTTAAGGGTGCTAATGAAAGATGAATCATTCATTGATACGGATGCTGTTATCATGGCTGTAGGTGTAACACCAGAAACAACCCTTGCGAAAGAGACAGGAATAAAAACTGAAATCAAAGGAGCTATTATCGTAAATGACAAGATGGAAACATCACTTGAGGATATTTATGCTGTGGGAGATGCTGTTCAAATACAACATGGTGTGACAGGTAAATCTGCAGTCATTTCACTTGCTGGCCCTGCGAATAAACAAGGACGAATTGCTGCCGATAATATATGCGGTTATGAAAGTCATTATCAGGGATCCATGGGATCCAGCATCATTCAACTTTTTGATATGACGGTTGCCAGTACTGGACTTACTGAGAGAGCAGCAAAAGATACCGGTTTTGATTATGATAAAGTCGTATTATCGCCTTCATCCCATGCTACTTATTATCCAAATGCCAAAGTGATGACCATGAAGGTTTTATTCGAGAGAAAATCACTGCAAATATTGGGTGCTCAGATCATAGGTTATGAAGGTGTGGATAAGCGTTTGGATGTAATCATAACAGCGATGAGTGCAGGACTGAAGGCAGATAAACTGAAAGATCTTGATCTGGCTTATGCGCCTCCATACTCATCTGCCAAGGATCCTGTGAATATGGCGGGATATATGATTGAAAATTTAGTTAGTGGAAAAGTAAAGCAGTTTCATTGGCATGATTTAGAGTTGCTTCCAAAAGATGGTCAAGTAACTCTTCTTGATACTCGAACAAAAAGTGAATATGCAAGAGGACATGTGGAAGGTTTTATCAATATACCTTTAGATGACCTGAGAGAAAGAATGAGTGAATTAGATTTATCTAAACCTCTTTATATCATGTGTCAGAGTGGATTAAGAAGTTATCTTGCTTGCCGGATTTGTTCACAGGAAGGCTTTGATTGTTATAACTTTTCAGGGGGATACCGCTTTTACGAAAGCGTGATCCATGAAAAAGCAATATCAGAAAAATCATATCCATGCGGTATGGATCAATAAAGGAGGAAAAGAAAAATGAAATTTATTTGTCAGGTTTGTGGCTATGTCTATGATGAAGCCCAAGAAAATGCTTCTTTTGACACATTGCCGGAAGACTGGAACTGCCCATTGTGTGGTGCGCCTAAATCCGTATTCAGTGCAGCGTCGGAAAACGGCAAAAAAGAACAGCCAAAAGTCAGCAAGCCTATGGAAGCAACTCTTGGAAAACTGTCTGCTGGACAGCTTGCGGCTGTATGTTCCAATCTTGCTAGAGGCTGTGAAAAACAGTACAAAACAGAAGAAGCAGAACTATTTAGACAGCTTGCTGATTATTTCACATCTGTAGTACCAGAAAAGAATTTTGCTACTGTTGAAGGGTTAGCTGAAACACTTCAAACAGATGTGGATGTCTATGCTGATGTTAGAGCAACTGCGGATGCTCAAAATGACCGAGGGGCTGCCAGAGTTTGTGTTTGGGGAGAAAAAGTAACTCGTATGCTTTCATCCCTGGTGGATCGCTATTTGAAAGAGACCAATCTTTGGGTTTGCTCCGTCTGTGGCTTTGTCTATGTTGGAAGTACACCACCTAAACTTTGCCCAGTCTGCACGGTTCCTGATTGGAAGTTTGAAAAAATAGAAGGGAGGAACTTGTAATGGAAAAAGTAAGTAAAGTAGCTGTTCGAAATATACGGCTTTGTACAAAAGACTGTCTGTGCCTGTATGTTTGCTCTGTTGGCGCAACAGATACCGAAAACAGTATCATTGATGTAAACAAATGCATTGGCTGTGGGCTTTGTGCGGATGCTTGCCCTAGTGGTGCCATTAGTATGGTGCCTACTGAATATCCACCTCAGCAACAAAAAAACGACAAGGTAAAAGCAGTTTTAAATGCGATGGCGCAAAGTAAAGCGGATGGTGAAAAGATAGCTCTTGAAGTAGCCAATGAAACAAAAGACGAAGGACTCTATCGTCTAATGAAGGCTGTTGCGAAATCAGAAAGACTGATTGCTGAAGATATTATGCGTGAAGCGGGCTATATGTTGCCACAAAGTGATTCGACTCATGTTCTTCTTGAAGAACTGATCAGCAATCCGCCAACTGAAGAGTTTCCAACTGAAGTTGCGAAAAAACTTTTGGCAATGATTCCAAATAATGAAAAGACAAAGAAAGATGAGGTAAAAACAATGAAAAAATGGATCTGTACTGTCTGTGGTTATGTACATGAGGGAGAAACAGCTCCTGAGCAGTGTCCTATCTGTAAGCAACCTGCAGATAAATTTAAATTAGTTGAAGAAGAAAAGAAAAATCCTTATGAAGGAACCCAGACTGAAAAGAATCTGGAAGCTGCTTTTGCCGGAGAATCTCAGGCAAGAAATAAATATACCTATTTTGCATCTGTCGCAAAAAAAGAAGGCTATGAACAAATGGCTGCTTTATTCCTCAAAACGGCTGACAATGAAAAAGAACACGCCAAAATGTGGTTCAAAGAACTGAATGGATTGGGTGACAGTGTTCAAAATTTAAATGCAGCTGCAGATGGTGAAAACTATGAATGGACAGATATGTATGAAGATTTTGCTAAGACTGCGGAAAAAGAAGGTTTTGCTGAACTCGCTAAGAAATTTAGAATGGTAGGTGCCATTGAAAAACATCATGAAGAAAGATATCGCGCTCTACTTCAAAATATTGAAACTGCACAAGTATTTGAAAAGAGTGAAGTAAAAGTTTGGGAATGTCGCAATTGTGGTCATATTGTCGTTGGTACAAAGGCTCCTGAGTTATGTCCGGTATGTGCTCATCCACAATCTTATTTTGAATTAAATGCAGAAAACTACTAAATAGATAAAGATGGATATGAAAGACAACATATCCATTTTTTTTGAAATGAAATTAAATATTTAAACAAGTATACAAACGTGGTATAGTAACATAGACAAAAGAGAGGTGAAGTTGAATATGTTTTTAAATAATCAGTTTATGCATGATTCTTTTTTATATGCCACGAATGAAAATTTTCATAATGTGTTTCGTATGATAATACAAATGAAAGAATTCGTGCAAGAAGATATCTTACAGAAAGCATTAAATACTGCAATCATAAGATATCCATATCTTTCTGTCAAAGTGATTCAGACAAAGGAAGGTTATGATGTTGTCAAAAATGATCAGCCTATGATTGTATATCACGGATTTGAAGCTCCTTATTTAGGAACTAAAGAAACAAATGAGCATTTGATTGCTGTTGGCTATGAAGAAAATACAATTTTTATTGACTGTTATCATTCATTGACGGATGGCAATGGAATCACTCCATTCGCAAAGACACTGCTTTATTACTATTTATGTGATTCATTAGATAAACCACTCAATCCGACAGGCATTGTGAGAATAGAAGATCCAATGGATGATGAGGAAATCAATGATCCTACATCTAAGATCAAGGATTATCCAAGCCAACCTATCTATGAATACAAACCTGAAGAATGTTTTCATATTACGGAAAAAGATAAGGAAACCACACATCTTTTAAAAATTGATGAACAAAGCTTTATGGAGCATTCAATGTCCAAAGATAGTTCTCCGAATGCAGCTTTAGCGGCTATGTTTTACAAGGTCCTCCTTCAACATCATGACGTGGATCAGCCAATCGTGGCCGGTGTTGCGATGACTACACGCCAGGCATTGGACGCCGAGAAAAGTTATACCAATCTTGTATCATTATTGAATCTGAAATACACTTCAGATATGAAAGATTTTGATCTCTTGAAATTAGGTACTTTAGGACGTGGGATGATGTTTCTTCAGTCACAGCCTGAAAATGTTTTATATGGAATTAAAAATCGACAGAAGTTGGTTGATTATCTGGCGTCTTTACCGAATGATGAAGCACGTCAAAAAGCCTACTATGAGATGATCTTACGCATGAAAGCACTGGATACATTCTTTATCAGTTATACAGGAAAAAAAGACTGGGGTGCTGTAGAGTCTTATATTGACAGCATTTATGTGCTCAGCCCCAACGGTGCTGACTGCTTTGGCATCAATGTATATGTGATCAACCATACGTTTGGGATTGCCATCAATCAAAACTTTGAAAGTGATCGTTATGTGAAGAGTTTCATCAATTTGTTAGAAGAAGAAAATGTTTCATATACATATGAAGGCAAGATTCCATTAGAATTATCGAAAGTAAAAGTAATTGGATAAGAAACCCCCTATAGTGTTATAGGGGCTATTTGTTATATCTAAAGAACAT
>CAMEUL010000012.1 GCA_945938205.1 uncultured Traorella sp.
TTTTCCCGTTGTTGACTTCGATCTGAGCAGGGATAAACTGATTGGCAATCCATACGCGTTTGCTTTGAATAATCATAGTTAGTTCCTCCTATTCTTCCTTAATTTATATTTTAAACCATGTTCAAGGAAAATCATTTGTATTTTTTGATATTCCTATTATCTATTTTAACCAATTTGTTGAAATCTTACAACTCAAACACTATAATAAAAGCGAAAAACAGGAGGGATCATCATGATTTTTAACTTTACAAAAGAACAATTGGAAGGATCCAGCGCAACATTCACTGCCACTGAGATCCACCAGCAGCCTGCTACCTGGGAAAAGACCATTCAGCAGATCAAAGATCACAAAGAAGAACTGAAAACTTTCATCTCACAGGTAACCGGTCAGGAAGACTACGACATCATTCTGGCAGGAGCTGGAACAAGTGAATTCGTAGGAAATGCATTGTATTCTTATCTGAACAAAAAAACAAACTTCAAATGCAAATCTTATGGAACTACTGACATCGTTGCTACTCCAGAAAACTATTTGTCACGTACCAAACCAACACTTTTGATTTCATTTGGTAGAAGTGGAAACTCACCTGAATCCGTAGGTGCTGTAGATGCAGCTGAAGCAGTATGTGACAACCTGTATCATCTGTTCATTACTTGCAACAAAAACGGTGCTTTATCAAAACGTGCTGCAGAAGAAAAGAACTGCTATGCTATCAACCTGACGGATGAAACACATGACCAGTCATTCGCTATGACAAGTTCATTCACAAACATGTACTTGGCTTGTCTGTTATGCTTTGAATTAGATCGTCTGGATGAAGTTGCAGAAGAACTGAAATCCGTAATCAAAGCAGGAAGTCAGTTTGTTGAAAAAGACTTTACAGTTGCTGATGAAGTTGTTAAAGCTTATGACTTCAACCGTATCGTATATCTGGGAGCCAATGCATTAAAAGGTGTTGCACAGGAAAGTGCACTGAAGATGCTTGAATTGACAGCTGGAAAAGTTGCAACTATGTATGACACACCATTAGGATTCAGACATGGACCTAAATCAATTATTGATGACAACACATTGACTGTTATTTACTTAAGTGATTGCGAATATTCTTATCAGTATGAATTGGATCTGATCAAGGAAATGAGCGGACAGAGAAAAGGAAACAAGATCTTTGCCGTAACTAACACTGATCGTCCAGAAGTGAAGGAACTGGTAGATTACTACTATGCTTTCAATGGTGAAAAACACAACAACGTTCAGTTAGGACTGGACTACATCACAGTGGCACAGTGCGTTGCTTTATTTAAGTCACTTTCATACGGTATTACTCCAGACAATCCATGTTAAAGTGGAGAAGTAAAACGTGTAGTTAAAGGGGTTATTTTATACCCATATACAAGAAAATAATAAAATAAGAGGAGAAAAGTATGATTGGAATTTTAGTTACAGGACACGGACATTTCGCAACTGGATTGACAAGCAGTGTTAACCTGATTGCAGGAAATCCAGAACACTATGAAATGGTAGATTTTGTACAGGAATATTCTGTAGATGATCTGACAAGAGAATTAAATGCAGCCATGGATCGCTTAAGTGACTGCGATGGTATTCTTGTATTTGCTGACTTAGCTGGAGGAAGCCCATTCAAGACAGCTGTAGAAGTAGGTATGGGACGCAATCAGAGAGTAGAAGTTGTTGGTGGAACTAACTTAGGTATGATCATTGAACTTTCTATGGCTCGTGGATTTATCACTGAAATGGATGATTTGGTAAATATGGCAGTGAATACAGGAAAAGACCAGGTTGTTCATTTTGAAATGAAAGTACACAAGGATGAACCAGAAGGAGACGGCATCTAAGAGTCCAAATTTGTATAATTTATAAGATAAAGCCCATAATAAGGGCTTTTTCTTTACCCATATTTATCACATAATTTAAGACAATTTTTAGACTAATTAAAAAATATGTAAAAATGTTAATATTAAAAAGTGCAAATAAAACATCAAAAAATTTAAAGAAATCTATGTGAAAACGCTTTACAATATCATTGTAATTGTTAGAGCTTGTAAGGTCCTAATAAAATTACAATGATATGAAGGGGAGGAGATCTTTATGCCAAATATCGTTTTAACACGTATTGACAACCGACTGATTCATGGACAGGTTGCTACACTGTGGTGTGGTGTAATCGGGGCTAACCTGATTCTTGTTGCCAATGATGAAGTGGCTGGCAATACATTGCGTCAAGGTTTGATGGATATGGCTGCTCCAAGTTATGCTCAGACTCGTTACTGGACATTGGAAAAAACCATTAACACAATCCACAAAGCAAGTGACGCACAGAAGATTTTCATCGTATGTGATAATCCTCAAGATGTTCTGACTCTGGTTAAGGGCGGAGTTCCTATCAAGAAGTTAAACATCGGAAACATGCACATGGCTGATGGAAAACGTCAGGTTGCAACAAGTGTTGCAGTTGATGACGCAGATGTCGCAGCTTTCAAAGAATTGCGTGATCTGGGTGTAGAACTGGAAATCAGACGTGTACCTGACATTGCCGCAGAAGATGTGGAAAAATTATTCAAATAAAATTATTTAAAAAGGAGAAAAGACAATGCAAGTTGTATTATTAGCAATTGTTACATTTATTTTTGCAATTGACCAATTCTCATTGACTGAAATCTTGTATCGTCCTATCATCGCTTGTCCAATTATCGGTTTGATCTTAGGAAACCCACAAGTTGGATTAGTTGTTGGTGGTACTTATGAGTTGATGATGGTTGGTAACATGCCTGTTGGTGGAGCTCAGCCACCAAACGCCGTATTAGGTGGGGTTGTTGGAACTGTATTAGCAGTTACTGCTAAACTTCCAGTTGACCAGGCTTTAGGTCTTGCTGTTCCATTCGCTCTGTTTGGACAGTATGCTGTTACTTTAACATTTACAATTATGTCAGGATTAATGGCTAAAGCAGACAAAGCTGCTGAAGAAGCTAATCCTGCTGGAATTACTCAGGTAAACTTAATTTCTATGTGTATCCTGGGAGCATTATTCGCAGTGATGGCTGTATTGGCTTACACTGGTGGACAGGCAATGGGTGAAACATTAGACTCATTCTCTAAACAGTTCTCATGGTTAATGGGTGGTTTAGGAGCTGCCGGTGGTATGATGCGTAACGTCGGATTCGCTATCCTGTTGAAGATCATGTTATCTAATGACCTCTGGGGTATCTACCTTGCTGGTTTCGCAGCTGCTGCTGTATTAGGAAACGTAGATGCAACTGCTGGTGCTGCTTTGATCTTAGTTGCATTCATCGGTGTTGCTATTGCAGTTAACGATTTCACATTGAACCTCAAAATTAAAGAAAATGCAGGAAACGGAGGTGTAAGTGATGGCATCTAATGCTACTTCTTACAAAGATTTAACACCTGCTGCAGCGCTTGACAAGAAAACTTTAAACAAAATGGTTTGGAGATCTTGCCAGTTACAGGCATCTTTCAACTACGAAAGAATGCAGGCTGCAGGATGGTTATGGGGTATTTTACCAGGATTACAGAAAATCCACACTAATAAAGAAGACTTAAGTCTTTCTATGGAACACAACCTTGAGTTCTTTAACACTCACCCATTCTTAGTAACATTCGTTATGGGTATCGTATTATCACTTGAACAGCAGAAAGCTGACATCAACACTATCCGTTCCGTACGTGTTGCTGCTATGGGACCTTTGGGAGGTATTGGTGACGCTCTGTTCTGGTTCGCATTAGTTCCTATCACAGCTGGTATTACTTGTAATATGGCTATCGAAGGAAGTCTTGCTGGACCAATCCTCTACTTCGTAATTTGCTTCGGTGTAGAAATGGCTTTACGTTATTTCTTAATGTACTGGTCATATAACTTAGGTACAAGCGCTATCGGTGCTTTAACTAAGAACGCTAAAGAATTTACTCGTGCTGCTTCTATGTTAGGGGTATTCGTAGTTGGTGCATTAACTTGCAACTATGGTGCTATTAACTTAGGAATGACAATTCCTAACGGTGAAAAACCAATCGTTGTTCAGGATCTGTTAAACGGAGTATTACCAGCTGCATTATCTTTAGCTGTAACTCTGCTTTGCTACTGGCTGATCAAGAAGAAAAACTGGTCTGCTACTAAGTGTATCTTAATGCTCCTCGTTCTTGGAGTTGTTGGATGCGCATTCGGTATCTGGGCTGGTGACTATACTGCATTAGTATCAGTTCCTTGGCACGCATAAGATTCATTATAGAATCATAAAAAAGTTTTACTCTAAACCTTCATGGGAGAAGTCGAAAGACTTCTCCTTTCATTTGTATTTATTATGATTCTATTTGTAAATACTAACCAATATATATAAAATAAGTTAGAATCGTGCTAAAATAATAAAGTAATTAGGGAGGAACTTATGAAACCAAATCCATTAAAACAAATCATTACAAAACAGAAAGCAGGAGAGCACGTAGGTATTTATTCTTGCTGCAGTGCGAATAATTACGTTATAGAAGCAGCCATTGAACGTGCTAAGAAAGACAATGCTCCAGTACTTATTGAATCCACAGCAAATCAGGTTGATCAGTTTGGTGGTTATACAGGAATGAAACCAGCAGATTTCGCAAAATTTGTTCAAGATGTTTGTGAAAAATGCGGTTATGACTTCTCTCGTATTTTCTTAGGGGGAGATCATTTAGGACCTTTAACTTGGACTCATTTGCCAGAAAAAGAAGCTATGAAAAATGCTGAAGATCTGATTCGCAGTTATGTATTGGCCGGCTTTACTAAGATCCACATCGATACATCTATGAAAGTAGCTGACGATGATCCAAATACTCGTTTAAGCGATGAAACAATTTCTCGTCGTGGCGCTCATTTGGACAGAGTAGCTGAAGATGCTTATCAGGAACTGCTAAAAACGAATCCAGAAGCGGTACGTCCTGTCTATGTTGTAGGTAGTGAAGTTCCTATTCCTGGAGGAGCACAGGGTGCCAGTGAAGATACTGGAATTCAGGTAACAAAAGTAGAAGATTTCAAGGCAACTGTTAGTGCTTTTGAAAAAGCATTTGCAAACGAAGGTCTTGAAGAAACATGGAAAGATGTCATTGCGGTCGTTGTTCAGCCGGGCGTAGAAGAAAAAGATGCCGGATGTACGGAATATGATCGTGAAAAAGCAAAAGAACTGATGGCTGCCATTAAAGATTATCCAAATCTTGTATTTGAAGGACATTCTACTGACTATCAGACAAAGATCAAACTGAAAGAACTGGTTGAAGACGGTGTGGGTGTATTAAAAGTAGGTCCAGGTCTTACATTTGCTATGCGTGAAGGATTATTTGCTTTAGCTCATATCGAAGAAGAAGCCTTTAAGGGAACAAATGTAGAAACAAGTCATCTGATCGATGTGCTTGAAGAAGTAATGCTTGAAAAACCGGACAAATGGGCAAAATACTACACAGGAAATGAAAATGAATTGCGAATCAAACGTAAATATTCATTCTCTGACCGTTGCCGTTACTACATGCCAGATCCACGCGTTCAAGCAGCGATCAAACAGTTAATGGATAACCTTAGAAGTCTTCCAGAAGTGCCTCTCAATCTGATGAGTCAGTTCATGCCAACCCAGTATACCAAAGTAAGAGAAGGTGTTCTTGAAAACGATCCAGAAGCTTTAGTAAAAGATCGTGTTGTGAATACCATTGATGAATATCTTTACGCAACACATCAGGAAAAACTTTAATAAAATAGATCATCCTCACGGATGATCTTTTACTTGTAAATCGTTTTAGCGTAATCACTTGGGGCCAGATTAAATTCCTGTCGAAACTTTCTAGAGAAATAATGAATACTGGTAAAGCCAAGTTTTTCAGAAATCTCAGAAATTGTATATTTATTCTCTTTGATCAAGTATTTCGCTTTCTTTAGTTTTAATTGTGAAATATATTGTTTCGGTGGAATATTCAAATTTTTATTGAAAAGCTGTTGGAGCGAAGAACGAGATGTTGAAAACTCATGGCACAACTGTTCAATAGTCAAAGGGGAATAAATATTGTCATTAATATAAAGAATGATTTCATTTAAGAATTCATCTTCTATTTTCTGTTGCATTGGTGTATTGGCTACCTTTACAAGTTTTGTTGTTTGTGACTGTAGTAATTTCACAATGACTTCATTGAGATAACAAATACTTAGATCACTAAAGAAAGGTCCTTCTTTTTCCGTAGCATTAATGAATTCCTGAAGCGTATTGACAATGCTTCTGGAAACATGAAATACCTGATTGTTTAAAAGATTCTCAGGATATTCACTCATTTCAAAAATAACAGTTAAATAAGAACAAGCATTCTCACTATCTGTTTTTTGTGAATGATACTGTCCTGGGGAATATAATAAACAATCATACTGATTTAATTCAAAAATTTGTCCTTCAACTTCTGTAGTAAGATGACCACTGTCAATAAACGTTAATTCCCAATAATCATGTGATTCACCTGTAAATACATAATTGGTATTTTTTACTTGATAATAATACACAAGAATTTCTTTGACAGAAATCTTTGGAAGAATTCTTTCACAATTGATGGAATGTCCATCAATTTTTTTCGTTGTGACATTCCCGTGATCACGATAAGAAATAATCAAGGTTGCGGATGAAGAAATCGCGAAAAAGTTGAAATAAGTGTGTTTCTTTAAACGAATGGTATGATGGATGACAAATTGTTCAAAGGTATCCACTTTATTCTCTTTTGAAACACATAACATGACAATACCTTTTTCCACATGAATATAAATATCATCTTCATTGTAGAAAACTGAATTGACTGTCTTATTATCGATTTCGAGGGTTTCCTTAATATAGGAATGAGTTTCTTCCGGTAACAAGGTATAAGTATCACCATACTTTTGAAAAAAATAACTTGAAGTCTTGTTGAACATAAATCTCACCTAGAATTATTATAGATGAAAAAAACAAAAATGTATATAAAAAATGCAAATAAGATAACAAAAAGTACAAATGAAATAGAAAAAAAGCACGTATGTGCTTATTCATGAATTTCTTTTTTATTCTTGTCGTAAATCAATTTTAAACCTTTGAATGTCAGATCACGGTCATATATATCGATCATATCAGTATTCTGTGCAATGATCTTACCAAGACCTCCGGTAGCAACTACGAGCATATCATCACAATGGAGTTCTTCTTTAAATTTTTGGATGATATATTCAACACTTCCAATATAACCATAGACAAGTCCAGCCTGCATGGATGTGATGGTTTCTGTGGCAAGAATAGATTTTGGTTTCTCGATCTCAATTTCAGGAAGTTTGGCACACTGTGAAGATAAGGCTTCTGCACTGATGCCAATGCCAGGTGCTGTAACACCATATTTAAAGACACCATCCTTTGAGATATAGTCAAATGTAGTGGCGGTTCCAAAGTCAATGACTAAGGCATTACCACGATAACTGTAGTAACATCCTACCAGATCGACAATGCGGTCTGCACCAACCTTTTTTGGATTTTCAGTTTTGATGGAAATACCGGTCTTGATGCCAGGTTCCACCAATATAGGTTCCTTGCCAATATATTTACGAATGGAATTCGTGAAGGAATGCATGATTTTAGGAACCACACTGGATATGATGACATCATTGATCTGTACTGCTGATACATGAGAGCTCATCAAAAAGTTAAGGATCATGAAACCATATTCATCACTGGTTCTTTTAAACCATGTAGTTAGACGATAATTGCCAATCAATGCATCCCGATCATACAGTCCAATGGTAATATTTGTATTTCCAATATCTACAACAAGTAACATTTATACCTCCAACGCTTTATTTAAAATAATATAAGCTAATTCTTCTTTTGGCATAATTTCATAATCAAACTGTTCGTTTTGAGTCAAAAGAGTCACGATGTTAGTATCACAGCCAAAGCCTGCACCAACTTTTCGAAGAGAATTGGCAACCAACAAATCACAGTTTTTCGAAAGAAGTTTTTTCTTACCGTTTTCTATTTCATTTTCACTTTCCATCGCAAAGCCAATCAGCTTCTGATGTGTTTTCTGTTCTCCGATTGTTTTCAGGATATCTGTCGTTGATTTCAAAGGAAGCGTTAAAGAATGTCCTTCTTTTTTGATTTTCTCCTCTGACACCTGTTCAGGTGTAAAATCAGCTACAGCTGCTGTACAAATAATAATATCGGCTTCTTGAAAATGTTGCAACATAGCATTTGCCATATCAGATGCACTGTTCACAGGAATCGTAGTCACATTCATAGGAGCTTTCAATGCGACAGGACCGCTGACAAGTGTGACATCCCCTCCCATATTGCGGGCAGCACGAGCCAAAGCATATCCCATTTTGCCGGTGGAGTGATTCGTAATGAAACGTACGGGATCTAATGCTTCGCGAGTAGGTCCGGCACTAATCAAAACTTTTTTATTTGCCAGTTTTTTATCTTTGACCAAAGCCATTTCAATGGCTTCCATGATCGTATCAATTTCAGCCATTTTCCCAACACCCTGATCTCCACAAGCCAAATGTCCGCATGCTGGAGAAATCAGTTGCATACCGTATTTCTCACAGAGTTTTAGATTGTCTTGGGTAATTGGATTAAGATACATTTGAGTATTCATGGCAGGTGCCAATAGTTTTGGACAATTGGCAGCCAAAAAGGTCGTGGACAGCATGTCATCAGCCAAACCATGCACCACTTTTGAAATGATGTTGGCTGTTGCCGGTGCAATCACAAATACATCTGCTTTCTTGGCAATAGATATATGCTCTGTGGAATATTCAAAAGAACGATCAAAGGTATCCATCATTACTTTATGTTGTGTGAGTGATTCAAACTGCAGTGGCTGAATAAACTGAGTAGCATTTTTTGTCATGATGACTTCCACATCATATCCTTTTTTCACCAGATCACTGACCAGCTGAACGCTTTTGAAAGCTGCTACTCCGCCACTGATTCCTACAACGACACAAGATTTCATAAAAAAACTCCTCTCATTGCCTCAATTATAAACAAGAACTTCACATTTTTCAATTTAATCGATATAATTATCAATGTATGAAAAGTAAAAAATTTTTAATCATTTATATATGTTGGATCGCTTTTATCTGGATCAATTCAAGTATTCCGGCTGAGGGAAGTTCACAGATATCAGGTGGCCTCAGCTATGAACTGTATCGTTTTCTTCATTTGAACATCGATTTTGAACTGTTTCACAGTCTGATTCGTAAATGTGCTCATTTTACAGAATATACGATTTTAGGAATTCTGGCATGTTTGAGCGTGAAGAAAGAAAGACGTTTTTCAATGATTGCTGGGTGTATCCTGGTAGCTTGTCTGGATGAAACCCTTCAGTTATTTGTGCCGGGAAGAAGCGGGGAAATACGAGATGTGCTGATTGATGCCAGCGGAGTTATATTTGGGATGGGAATTTATCTTTTATGTGAAAAGATAAAACATAACAAATCTGTCATTTGAATTGTAAGAAAATAAAAAGAGGCATATACTGAAATCAGTTTTAAAGGGGAGGATACTATGTTAGAACTGTTGCATTATTCAAAAAGCTATGATGGAAAATTGACAGTGAAAGATGTCAATCTTAAAGTTGAATCTGGCGAAATCTATGGCTTTATTGGTCATAACGGAGCCGGTAAAACCACAACGATCAAAAGCATTGCAGGAATTTTAGATTTTGAAGAAGGCGATATTTTAATCTATGGAAAATCCATAAAGAAAGATCCGCTTGCTTGCAAGTCTATTATGGCTTATATTCCGGATAATCCTAATCTTTATGATGGATTGAGCGGTATCAAATATCTGAATTTTATCGCAGATATCTACAAGGTGGATACTAATAGAAGAATGGAACTGATTGATAAATATTCAAAACTGTTTGAATTGGATAAAAATCTTGGAGATTCTATTTCTTCTTATTCGCATGGGATGAAACAGAAACTGGTCATTATTGCCGCTTTGATTCATGAACCAAAGCTTTTGCTTCTGGATGAACCATTTGTCGGACTGGATCCAAAAGCCAGTCATATTCTCAAACAGATCATGCGTGAAATTTGTGATGCAGGCGGATGCATTTTCTTCTCAACGCATGTATTGGAAGTAGCAGAAAAACTATGTGATCATATTTGTATCATCAAAAAGGGAGAAATCGTCAAAGACGGTACGGTAGAAGAAGTCGTCGGTGATACTTCTCTTGAAGATGTATTCTTGGAGCTGGCAGATCATGAATAATCTTTGGTTATTGATCAAGGTTCAGATTCAAAGCCTGCTTCTTCGCCAGAGTGCGAAAAAGAATCGCAAAAAAGCACTCACGGGAATTACGACCCTGTTGCTATTAGGCGGCATCTTTATGTATATGGCTGTGACTTATGTAACGACCATGGTGTTTGCCTTCCCGGAAGGAACACAACATGTTGCCTTATATGTGATGGGAATGATGACAGCCTTTATGCTTCTGATTTTTGGATATCAGAGTGCAGGAGGACATTTGTTTGGATTCAAGGACTACGATCTTCTGATGTCTTTGCCGGTCAAAAAGTCTGAAGTTCTCCTTTCTAAGTTTTTGAGTTTTCTTTTTCTGGAATATTTCTATGGATTCTTTCTTCTGGCACCATCTATCATTATTGTAGGTATTGCGTGTCATTATAACTTTTTGTATTATCTTTTGGGAATCATTGCCTGGATGCTGGCACCTGTTGTTCCAATGGTGATCGCATCTTTATTAGCTTATTGTTCCATGTATCTGGCAGGAAAGTTCAAATACAAGAATCTGATGAACAATCTGTTCTATATTCTTTTGATGACGGTCATGTTTGTTCTGATTTTCTATTATCAGTCACTGATGAATAAAACGGCTGGAGAACTTTTGGGAATTATTACAGCCATCAATACGTATATGCCATTCATCGGATATCTCTTTAATGGCATGGTTGATGGAAACATCCTTCAGTTTGGCATTGGAATATTCATGAATGTCATCACTTTGGTGCTGTTTATCTGGCTTTTCTCGAAGCAATTTGCGAGACTTAACGGACAGATCGGCACAGGCTATAAGATGAAAGATTTTAAACTGGTGAAAAGTAAAGGACATTCTTCCTTTACGGCTCTTCTCCAGAAAGAAATCAGGATGTATTTCTCCAATACGGTTTATTTTATGAATACGGCAATCATGCCGGTCTTGATGGTCATAGGTTTTGGCTATCTGTGCTTCTTCATGCGAGACGAGATACAGTTATTGATGAGCCAGTTTTATGGGCTTGTGCTCCCGGTATTCAGCGGAGGTCTTCTTTTGCTTTCACTCATGACCTGTACGACCAATGCTTCCATTTCTTTGGAAGGTGAAAACTTTGATGTGTTGAAGTCCTATCCTGTTACTGAAAAGGAAATCTTCAATGCCAAGATTGCCCTGAATCTTTTAGTGATCCTGCCATGTGCTCTGATAAGTATTGTATTGGCATTTATCACTTTCAATATGAGTATTACGGATGTGCTTCTCTGCATCTTGACCGTTCTGACCAGCAGTTATTTTATTTCAGCCTTCGGTCTTGCTTTGAATTTGAATTATTACCGTTTAGACTGGGACAATGCTGCTGTGGTCGTAAAACAGTCAATGCCGGTATTCATTACGATCATGGGAGGTATGGTCGTAGGCGGTGGCGTAATTTTTGCCAATATGTTTCTAACGCAATATCTCTCTTCAGATTGGATCGTTTTGCTTCTCAATGGAATTCTATTTGCACTGGATCTGATACTGTATTTCTACCTAAAAACAAAAGGTGTCAAACAGTTTCATAAGATTCATTAAATATAAATAATATAGGATGGCTTATGTCATCCTTTTCTAATACACATTATGTCTGTGACATTAAAAAAAGAAATCTGCCAAGACAGAAAGAATATGATAGAATAAGAGCAAGGATGTGATAACAATGGAAATACTCTATGCTTTATGTGCAGGAATCCTTATTTTACTAATAGTGATCCTGTTTCAGTCAAACCGCAAAAAAGAAGAAATGAAACATCTTCAGGATCAGATCGTTTCTTTGGGAAATCTTTTGAATGAAACACAGAAGATGAACAATGAACTGATGAATGAAAGACTCAAGGAAATGAACAGCAATCTGAAATCCATGAATGAGACTTCTTTCAATACGTCAGAAGCCATGCGTCGCCAGCTTTTTGAAACAACCAATAAGCTTGAAGAAAAAGTGAATGGCATGATGAATATGAATGAAAAAAAACTGGAAGAGATGCGACTCACTGTAGATGAAAAACTGCAGGATACACTGGAAAAAAGAATCAGTCAGTCGTTTCAGCTTGTTAATGAACGACTCGAGCAGGTGTACAAAGGTTTGGGAGAAATGCAGACGCTGGCGAATGGTGTTGGCGATCTTAAAAAAGTCTTAAGCAATGTCAAGACACGAGGGATTCTCGGAGAAATCCAGCTGAAAGCCATTCTTGAAGAAATTTTGGCTAGAGAACAGTATGAAGAAAATGTTGTCACAAAAAAGGGAAGCACGAATGTGGTGGAATTTGCCGTGAAACTTCCTGCGGAAGATGATCGTGTGGTTTATTTGCCAATCGATTCCAAATTCCCGGGTGACAAATATGCACAGCTGGTGGATGCTTATGATGAAGGAAATCCTGAAAAGATTTTGGCAGCTCAGAAAGAACTGGATACAGTCATTCGAAAGAGTGCCAAGGATATTCATGATAAATACATTGATGTGCCAAATACCACTGAATTTGCCATCATGTTTCTGCCATTTGAAGGCTTGTATGCGGAAGTAGTGCGAAGAGGATTTGTGGAAAGCCTGCAGCGTGACTACAAGATCAATATTGCCGGTCCAACGACGATGGCAGCACTTTTGAATTCTTTACAGATGGGCTTCAAAACATTAGCTATTCAAAAAAGAAGCAGTGAAGTTTGGGATGTTTTAGGAGCTGTTAAGAGTGAATTTGAAAAGTTTGGTAATGTTTTGGAAAATGCACAGAATAAGCTTAATCTGGCACAAAAAGAACTGGATAATCTAGTCGGTGTCCGTACTCGCCAGATTCAGAAGAAACTGGATAAAGTTACAAGTCTCAATCAGAATCAAAGTGAAAAAATATTAGAAATTTCTCAGTCA
>CAMEUL010000013.1 GCA_945938205.1 uncultured Traorella sp.
TGATGAACATATTGGACTTGATTATTTAAAAGTCGTCCATTTAAATGATTCAAAAAATTTCTGCGGATCGCATAAAGATCGGCATGAAAATATTGGTCACGGAAAAATAGGATTTGAAAATCTTTTGAAAATTGCTCATCATCCAAAACTTCAAAATATTCTTTTCATCCTTGAAACTCCTTATATTGAAAAAATGCCTCCATATAAAGATGAAATCGAAATGATTCGATCAAATGAATTTATAAAACTAAAATGACTCCTACTTGTGGGAGTCATTTGTCATTTTGAGAATTTCTTCTTTGAGACGTTCTACCATTTTTTCTGTTGGCAGTTTTTCAATTATTTGTCCTTTTTTGATGAGCAATCCTTCATCTTTACCACCGGCAATAGCGATATCCGCATGTTTTGCCTCTCCAGGGCCATTAACAGCACATCCCATGATGGCAACGTTAATATCAGCGTTAATTTTCATTAAGAAAGGTTCTATTTCTTTTATAACACTTTCAATGTCATAACTGGTTCTGCCACACATAGGACAGGCTATTAGATTAGGGACATGATCAATCAGATGTAAGCATTTCAACAGCTGTTTTGCAATTACTATTTCCTGAACAGGATCACCATTTACACTAATTCGAATGGTATCACCAATTCCTTCGTGAAGCAATACGGATAAGGCTGCACTAGACTTAATGGAACTTGTAAAAACAGTACCTGCTTCTGTTACACCAAGATGAAGTGGATAATTGAATGTTTTGCTTGCCAACTCATAGGCTTCAATACAAAGATTGACATCACTGGATTTGAAAGAAAGAACAATATCATGGAAATCAAGATCTTCCAGTATTTTCACATGACGTTTAGCACTTTCTATCATCCCTTCAGCAGTTGGTTTCCCATATTTTTCATGGATATCTTTTTCTAGTGAACCGGAGTTAATGCCTATACGAATTGGAACATGATGTTCTTTACAGGCTTTTACCACTTTTTCAACATTTTCTTTTGACCCAATATTTCCTGGATTCAAACGAATCTTGTCAATACCGTTTTCTATTGCCAATAATGCGATGCGGTAATCAAAATGAATATCGGCAACTAAAGGAATGTGTACCTTTTTTTTGATTTCAGAAATAGCTTTTGCGTCTTTTTCATCAACGACTGCCAGACGTACGATTTGGCATCCGGCTTCTTCTAACTGTATAATCTGATGAACGGTTGCATCAACATCTTTAGTTTTGGTATTGCACATGGATTGGATAACAACTTGCTTTTGATGTCCTATCTGAAGTCCTGAAACATATATAGGACGAGTTTCTGTACGGTATGTCATGAAATCACCTCTTACTATTAGAATATCACATAATTTTATAGATGCAAGAAGAAGTAGAATAGGTTATAATTAAAACATGTTAAGAAATCCATTTAAAGAATTAGATGCCAACATCCGTAAAAGAAGTTCTGATTTATTGAAAACAGGCTTTAATGTACAAAAAATTGTAAATTCTCGTGCTAGAATTCTGATAACGGGAGTTTTTGTATGTTTTCTTGTAATTGCAGGTAGACTTGTTTATATTCAACTGATTGCTCACGAAGATTATCAAATCAAACTTGAAAACTTCACAAAAAAGAATATTACACAAACGACTCCTCGTGGTGTTATGACTGATCGAAATGGAAATATACTGGTGGATAATCAGTCTGTCGTCAATATTACATATTATCCGGAAAAGGATCTTTCAAGATATAGTGAAAAAAAATGGAAGCTCGCGAATAAATTTGCCAATCAATTTGATGTTCAAGCCGCCTCTATCAGTAAGCGCGACTGGAAAGACTATTATCTTGTCGTTGCTGATGATGCAGGACTATCCTTATTAAGTGATGAAGAGCAAGAACAATATTTAAAGGGTGTCTTGAAAGAATCTGAAGCATATGCCGTTAAAATCAGTAGAATAACAGAGGATATGATTCAAGAGTTAAGAAGTCAAGCTTTAAGTATAGAAGATCAAGAAAGAGGAAGACTTTCAAATGAAGAAAAATATGTTGCGTGGCCAGTGATGTTTAAAATGGAACAGGCAACACAACTGAGCAGAGCTGTTATCATTGAAGATGCTGATGAAAACGAAATTGCATATTTGATTGAACATAATGAAGAATTTGTTGGATTTGATATTACGATTCAAACGAAAAGGGTTTATCCATATGGTTCAGTCCTTCGTGATGTTTTTGGAAGTGTATCCATAAATGGACTCACAGAGGAAGAAAAGGATTACTATCTTTCATTAGGATATTCATTGAATGATAATGTGGGTATCAGCGGTTTAGAAAAACAGTATGAACAGTATTTAAGCGGAACACGCACCATAAAAGAAATCTCATATGATGAATATACTGGTTCGCCTATTTTCACCACCATTCAAGAAGGAAAAAAAGGCTACGATATGCAGTTGACAATTGACAGTGATCTTCAGCAGAAAGCCGACGCTATTCTTCAGAAAACTCTTACCGAGTCTCAAAACAATCCTTACCGTCAGGACTTCAAAGAAGTATTCTTTGCCATGATGGATCCAAATACAGGAGAAATTCTGACAATGAGTGGTCAACGTTTGAACGATGACGGCAGTTTTACTCCATATGCCAGTGGAAATTATCTTTCTGCTTTTTTACCTGGTTCCACAGCCAAGTTAAGTACGCTTTATATGGGACTGAATGAGGGAGTCGTAAAGCCTGGAGAGATTATTCTGGATGCTCCAATGTATTTTAAAGGTGGACTTGTGAAGCAGAGTTATACCAATAAAGGCTTAATTGATGATGTTGAAGCCATTCGTCAGTCTTCAAACGTTTATATGTTTCATATTGCGATTCGTTTGGGAGAAGGCTATTATACTCCTTATGGTGCTTTGTATCTCCCAGATGTTGACAATGCTTACGAAACTTATCGAAAGTATTTTACAATGTTTGGTCTTGGTACACGTACTTATGTGGATGTACCTTATGAAGAAACAGGTTATGCAGGAACGGAAGATAATGAAGGACACTTGCTGGACTATTCTATAGGACAGTATGAAAGTTACACACCACTGCAACTCCTTCAATATGTATCAACAGTTAGTACAGGTGTAAAAGTAAAACCACATTTCATGAAACAAATTTATGAAATCAATGATCAAGAAACTATTATTCAGCAATATGGTGTGCAGGTATTAGATACACTGAATGGAAATGAAAAGTCTTTAGCTCGTGCTTGTGAAGGAATGCGCCAGTGTGTTAGTTCAGGTTTTTGTGGTTATCAGTTAAATTCACTCAATAAAGATATTGCGGCAAAGACAGGAACTGCAGAAGTAGGAATGGCAAGTGAACAATTAACAAACTCTTTGATTGTTGGTTATGCACCGGCAGATAATCCTAAAATTGCTTTTGTATGTGTTGCTCCAAATTCTTATCATGGAGTTACTCAAGCAAATATCACACAAGAGATTGCGTATGAAATCCTGAGCGAATACTTTAAAACCTATGAATAAATGCTAGCAATTTAAAAAAGACTATGATATAATTTGGAAGCAAAAATAGATTAGGAGGAAGTATGAGAGATCGTTTAACATTAAAATGTTCAGTTTGTGGTGAAGAAAACTACATCTCAACAAGAAATAAAAAGAAAAATCCAGATCGTATGACAGTTAACAAACACTGTCCACGTTGCAACAAGAAAACTGAACACAAGGAGAAGAAATAAAAAGAGCCATTATGGCTTTTTTTATAATGTCAGGTCATGAAAACAATCGAAACATTAGTTATGGGTCCTTTTTTGACGAATACGTATTTGGTGAAAGAAGATGGACATTGTCTGATCATCGATCCTGCTTCCAATCCTAGACGCATCATGGAACATGTCGGAGAATGCAAAGTGGATGCCATTTTGCTGACACATGGTCATTTTGATCATATTGGTGCAGTAGATACTTTAAAAAAGAAACTTAATTGTGATATATACATTTCTAAAGAAGATGAAGAAATGATTTATGATGCACAAAAAAATGCTAGCTTCATGGTAAAACCTTTTATTCTTGAAAGCAAAGTACGTCATTATCACAATGAACATACGATTCATTCCTTTCATTTTGAAGTGCTGTCTACTCCAGGACATACAAAAGGCAGCGTATGTATTATAATGGATGATTTCATTTTCTGTGGGGATACTGTTTTTAAGAATGGAGTTGGTCGCTGTGATCTTTATGGCGGAAGCTATTCTCAAATCAAAAACAGCATTGAGAACATTAAAAAATTAGAAAAGGATTACATTTTATATCCTGGACATGATGAATCAACAACCTTGTTAAGTGAATTAGAAAATAATCCTTATTTTCAAAATTGAAAAAGTGGTAGTAGTAAACTAAAAGTTGAACAAACTTTACTAGTTCACTACGTTTCCACTTTTTTTCTTTATATTTTCAAGTTGATCAAAATATATTGATATTTCTCCTCATTTAGGGCATACAACTGCTTTTACTTTTCCATGCTTTTTGATGATAATAAATTTTCCATTAGCTAACTTAATAGGTGAAATACCAGTAATATTATCTGTTATAGGAGCAAATTCTTCAATCATTGTTTGATTACATCTCATACACTTTTTCATATATACCTTCAAAAATAACTACTATCAATATAGTATTAAAATTTAAGAAAACAATTACATTTTACTTATTTGTTTTACTATCATTTATATTTTTGTCAATTTTCTAATATTTCAGGATATATAAGAGTAGGAGGAATTATGGAACAATTACTTTTCAAACTGATCTTAGAAAGCAAAAAACATCAAGCTACTGATATTCATTTTACAATTAATGATCAGGAAAGTAGTTGTGAATTGAGAAGCATTCGTGGATTTGTGAAATTTGAAAGTGATAAAATCTCTTCTTTATTTCAGTATTTGAAATACTGTTCAGATATGGATCTTGGGAATCACGTTGTGCCACAATCAGGTACATTTCAAAAAATATATGATGATGAAATACATTATTTTCGTTTTTCATGTATATCCACTATGAAAACACAAACAGATGTGCTCAGGATCTTGAATTGATCTTGTTTACGGGGCCTACATCAAGTGGAAAAACAACTACTTTGCATGCGTTGCTTGAAGAAATTGCCAGTCGCAAACAGTTGAAGATAATTACATTGGAGGATCCAATTGAAATCATTTCAAAGAATTATCTTCAGCTACAGATTAACGAAAAAATGAACTTTACATATGAGATAGGTATCCAACAGTTGTTACGTCATGATCCAGATGTGATCATGATAGGGGAAATACGCGATGAAAAATGCGCACAAATGGTTTACAGAGCAGCTGTAAGTGGACATTTAGTATTTTCTACTTTGCATGCGAAAAGTTCACAAGAAGCTGTAAAAAGGCTTAACGAGCTAGGATTGGATAATGTTATGTTAAGTGAAACCTTGACCGGTATTGTGAATCAGAGATTGTATCCGGATGCGAAAAGAAAGGAAAGAGTCTGTATATATGAAATACTTGCGTCAAAAGAACTGCAAGATTATCTCATCCATAGAAAAATGGATGAAAAACATAGAACCATTTTTGACGAAATCAAAGAAGCAGTGGAAAGAAAAGAAATTCGGCTTAGCGATGCAAAAGTCGATCTGTTGGATCTCTAAATCAGAACTTATAGATAGTGCACTTCTTATTCAGAAAGGCTATTCAATGAAGGAATCATTTCAAATTGTAGGAGTTCACGAAATAATATTATCAAAACTTGATCAGGGAGAGGACTGGCATCAGTTTCTTAACATTAATAAGAGAGATCCTTTTTATGTATCTTTTTCATTCTTTCTTGATATTATGCCATTTCATCTGGCTGTCATAAGTACTAATGATTATGTTGAAATGAAAAAAAATCTAAGAAATAATTGGTTGAAGGAAATCGCTTATCCTATATTCACACTGTTTTTTGCAATACTAGTTTTTATCATTTTTAATCAATTGATTTATCCTCAATTATGCATTCTTACAGATTTAAAACAAGATCATATGAAATTGATACTTGATTTTATGATGAATATTCTTTCAGTCTTCATTCTTTTGATAGTTTTGATCTCAATGTTTATTAGCTTTCTTTTTCATCATAAAAAAGACTGTTTCTATTTGTTTTATCAGAACTTTTTTTATAAATTATCTCTTGTCAGAAAGTTGATATCCTATGATTTTACGATACATTCATTGGTTCTGATGAAACAGGGCTATTCCACTAAACAGGTATTTGAATGTCTTCAGAGAATGAAAACTGAATCCTTTCTTGCATACGATATCAAAGAAATGATGAATGACTTTCATCAGGGTAAAGAAATGATTGAAATTATCATGAATCATCCTCGTTTTGATCATCGATTCAAATATTTATTCAAAACTGGATATTATGGAGGTAATCTTGAGGAAAGACTTGAAGATTATGTTCGTATTCAAGAAAAAGAATTTCATAAGTTGCTTAGAAAGTCCACTCAAGTCATAACTTTATCAGCCTATTCTTTTATTGGCTTTCTTGTAATCGTGATTTACCAAATGCTTTTGATACCTTTGAATATTATTGAACAGTTTTAGGGAGGGACTATGAAAAAAGGATTTACTGTACTTGAAATGATTCTTGTGTTATCGGTTATTTCTTTAGTATTTTTAATCACATTACCTAACATTCAGCAAAAAAATGAAATCATTCAGAAAAAAGGATGTGAAGCCCTAACAAGTGTTGTTGATTCTCAGATACTTTTGTATGAAGTCGATCATCTTGAAACTCCTGCATCTATTCAGGACCTGATTGATGAGGGTTATCTGAAAGAAGGACAGGATCGCTGTCCTAATGGAGGTCTTATTGAAATTATTAATGGACAAGCTGAAGTCAAATAGGGGTAACAGCATGATTGAAATGATCTTTGTTTTAATGATTTTGTCTTTACTTACGACATTATCTCTTTCTCATTTTCCAAATTTATCAAGAAAACAAATGGAAATCATTAAGGAAAGACTGCAAAAAGCACAATATGCAAGCATACAGAATCACGAGAAGATTTATGTATCTTTTCGTGATAAGACTATGACAGTTGGTGAAAATGTTTATCATTTGGACCCATTATCCTGTGAGGATCTATCATTCCACTACAATTCTCATGGGAATATTTCTCATGCAGATACTCTTATCTGTGCTTTTCGAAATAATAGGTATGCTTTTAGGCTTCAGTTGGGAAGTGGTTGGATTCGTGAATAACAAAGGACATTCACTGATTGAAAGTGTGTTGATGTTTTCATTATGCGTATTTCTTATAGGAGTGCTTGTTCAAACGGTAAGAACTGTTTATCAACTAAAGACACTGAGCCAAAATAATAGGGATGAAATCTATGTGGAAGGTTACCAATAAAGGAACAACACTCATTGAAATGTTAATAAGTTTATTTATTATTGGAATTACAGTGAGCTTGTTAGCTGGATGTCTGACACTGTTCAGAAGAATCGAGAAATTTGATTATCCTTTAGAAGAAGAAATTGCTTTTTATCAATTGCGACAGATACTTTCTATTTCTTCCGACATCCAAATAGAACCAGAAAAGCTGACATTCTTATATAAAGGTAAAACTGCTTATTTAATTATTGAAAATGAAAGATTGATCAGGAAAGAAGGTTATGTGATATATTTGGATGATTTAAAGTGGGCCCAATTTGTGAAGCAGTTAAATTGTATCTATTTACACTATGAGCGAGGTCATGGTGAACAGAAGCGTTTCTTAGGGTGTAAATCATGATCCTGGTTTTATCTTTACTTCTCCTTTTACTTTCAGACTTGACGATTCTTCATATAAACATATCTCAATATCAACTCGTACAAAATCAAGATTTTTCATTTGAAATCATACAAACAAAAGTCATTCAAAAAGCAAAAAGAGATTTTTATGATCAAAAAATGGATGACTTTACTTTGAATTACAAAGACTATACAGCTCAAGGATCCTATGAAGAATGTGAACTATATGTAATCATTGAAGGAAAGAACAAAGTACAGATGACGATTTATTATGATGATGTACTATTATGTATCAGGGAAGTGGAATATAATTATGAAACAGACCCATATTAAAATCATGAAATATATTCTGCCTTCCTTAAATTTTTTGATATTGCTTTTTCCGTTTCAGTGGGTTCAATTTTTTGAAAATGAAATTTACTTAATTGCTTTTTTCTTTCTGATTTATACCTTTATGATTCAACAGTATTATCATGTGAATGGAAAAAAAACAGAAGCAAAAGATTTTATATTTACAATGATTTTTATGGTCCTAATATTTCTGATATTGCGACTGTTTCAAATTCATTTGGATTGGAATCAATTTCTTATCATTGGAATGGCAGCATGTATTAGTATTGTTCTACTTGCAGACAATATTCGTCTTTCAAGGTAGCATTAAAACCATTGACAAAATCCAGAATTCCTTTAAAATAATAGTGGAATTATACGAAAGGAATGTATCGAAATGATTATTGTAAATGACTTGAAACCAGGTATCACGATTGAATATGAAGGAGGCATTTATGTAGTTTTAGATATTTCTCACAATAAAACTGCAATGCGCCAGATGATCGTGAAGGCTAAAAGCAAAAATTTAAGAACTGGAACAATTTCTGATTTGACTTTCACCGGTGGAGATAAAGTGGAACAGGCTCACATCGAAAAAAGAGAAATGCAGTATTTGTATGATGATGGAACAAACTGCATTTTTATGGACAATGAAACATATGAGCAGTTGGAAATCCCAATGGAAAGATTGAAATGGGAACTGAACTTTATTAAGCCTAATTCAAATGTAAACATTTCTCTTTATGAAGGTGAAGTTTTAGGAATTATCTTACCAGATAAGGTTGCACTTCAGATTACTGAAGCAGAACCTGGAGTAAAAGGAGACACTGCTACCAGTGCACAGAAAAATGCTGTTCTTGAAACAGGTCTGAGTATTCGTGTTCCTTTATTTATTAATGAAGGAGAAACAGTCCTTATTACAACAGCAGATGGTAAGTATTCAGGAAGAGCAAAAGACTAAAGGCGAAAGCCTTTTTTCTTTAGAAATCGTTTTATAACATTTTGTAGAGTTGTATATCATTTCGCAATGAAATTTGTTATAATTGTAACTGCTGGAGGTAGTTATGGAAAAATTATCAAGAGTTAAGAAATATGAAGAACTGAGAAATCAAATCGATACTGGTGTCATTGAGACATCTGATGATAAAAAAGAACCTTTGCTTTTTAAAAAATTAGATATTCAAGAAACACCTAAAAGAGAAAAAGAAATCACGATCAAGAAAAATGAAGATACCTTTGTTAATGAATATATGGATGATTTGATCAAAGATGTAAAAAAATACAATAAAGAAAAAGGTTTATTGCAAAGTGATATCACTGAGATTGATATTTTGAATCAGTTGAAAAATCCTACACGATTGAAAAGAGAGGATTATGTGAAAACCATTGAAGAACAACCAAAGGTAGATGAAGCAACCCTCATTCAGTCAAGACAGGAGATTGCTATGCAAATTCAACAATTTCTTGAAGAAGAAAATGAAGGCATGAATGTCAGTAAAGTAGAAGTTTCAAAGCCTGAAGTGAAAGAAGAACCAATACAGGAAGAAATTGAAGATGATCATCAAACACTTTCTTTGTCTGAACATGATGAAACTCTGCAGCGTTTGAATGAACAGACCATGCAGATGAAAATTAAGATTGAAAAACAGGAAGAAGATTTAGCTGATTTAACACAGGATATAGATAAAACAAATCGTCTTTTAAATATTATTTTAGTTATTCTAATTCTGGCACTGTTTGCTGTTATTGGATTTACTGTTTATACGATCTTAAAAAATGGAGGAAAACTATAAGAAACAATCGTGAAGACGATTGTTTTCAAAAGGGAGGACAAATATGAAAATCAACATTGCAATTGATGGACCAAGTGCTGCAGGGAAAAGCACGATTGCAAAAAAATGTGCATCTCTATTAGGCTATTCACATTTAGATACAGGAGCTATGTACCGCTGTGTAACATTAAAAGCAATTCGTGAAAATATTGCTTTTGATGATGAAGAAAAACTGTCTTCGATGATGAATAACCTTTCTATATCTTTTGACAGCAATGGGAATGTTTATCTTGATGGTGAAGACGTATCTTTACTGATTCGTACAAATGAAGTTTCTATGGGCGCCAGTGATGTCAGTAAGTGCTTATCAGTAAGAGAGAAATTAGTAAAAATCCAACAAAAAATTGCTGAAAACAAAGGTTATATTTTAGATGGAAGAGATGTTGGGACTGTTATTTTGCCGGATGCCGAATTAAAAATTTACCTTATCGCTTCCAGCAAAGCTAGAGCTGAAAGAAGAATCAAAGAATATAAAGAAAAGAATATTCCTTTTGATGAAAAAGTAATACTTGAAGATATTGAAAAACGAGATTATCAGGATATGCACCGTGAACATTCTCCTTTAATGAAAGCAGAAGATGCAGTAGAAATTGATAGTTCAGATTTAAGTATTGATGAACTAGTAAATGAAATCAAAAAACATCTGGACAGATTAGGAGTACATTATGATTAGTGGTGTTGTTGCAATTGTAGGAAGACCGAATGTCGGAAAAAGTACCATTTTCAATCGCATTATTGGTGAAAGAAAGAGTATTGTAGAAGATACTCCCGGAGTAACAAGAGATAGAATCTACGGAAAAGTCGAATGGCTTACTAAACAGTTTCGTGTTATTGATACTGGCGGAATTCAAATGGAAGACCAGCCATTTCGAAAAGAAATCGAAATGCAAGTTGAAATTGCCATTGATGAAGCAGATGCTATTGTTTTTGTTGTTAGTGGTAATGAAGGTGTAACAAAAGATGACGAATATATCGCAAAGATGTTAATTCGCTCAAAAAAACCTGTAGTTTTAGCTGTTAACAAAATAGATGATTCCCATTTGATTCCAAATATTTATGAGTTTTATGCGTTGGGACTCGGTGATCCTTTGGCTGTCAGTGGAGTGCATGGCATTGGTATAGGAGATATGCTGGATGCTCTTGTTAAAAGCTTCCCTGAGAAGAAAAGCAAAGAATATGAAGGCATTACTTCTTTTGCTTTGATAGGACGACCTAATGTTGGAAAAAGTTCACTGGTAAATGCCATCTTGAATGAAGAAAGAACCATTGTTTCAAATATTGAAGGTACCACACGTGATGCAATTGATACTCCTTTCAAGCATGATGGAAAAGAGTATGTCGTGATCGATACTGCAGGAATCCGAAAAAAAGGCAAAGTATATGAAAATATTGAAAAATACTCTGTTTTAAGGGCTTTAAGTTCCATAGAACGTAGTGATGTCGTGTGTATAGTTCTTGATGGTGAATGTGGTATTCGCGAACAGGACAAACATGTTGCCGGTTATGCCCATGAAGCAGGGAAGGGTGTCATCATTTTATATAATAAATGGGATACTGTAGAAAAGAATATGTCAACAATGAATGAAGTAGAAAAGAAAATTCGCAATGAATTTCTTTATTTGTCATATGCACCGATCCTATTTGTAAGCGCGAAAAACAAACAGAGAATTCATCAGATTTTACCTTTGATCGATGAGGTTCACGATTATTCATTAATGAGAATTCCTACGAATGTTCTCAATGAGGTGATCCTAGATGCTCAAATGATGACGCCTCCCCCAACTCATAATGGAAAGCGTCTGAAAATCTATTATGCATCTCAAGTTAGCGTTGCTCCACCAACATTTGTATTGTTTGTGAATGATCCGGAATTATTGCATTTTTCCTATAAACGCTTTTTAGAGAATAAGTTACGTGAAGCCTTTAACTTTACCGGAACGACCTTGCGCATCATCGCAAGAGAAAGACAGAATTAGATGAAAGTATTTGTAATTGGAAGTGGAAGTTGGGGAACAGCTTTAGCTCAGATTTGTGTTGAAAATGGTCATGAAGTTCTCCTCTATGGAAATAATGCAGATGAAATCGCTGAAATTAATAAAAATCATACAAATCAGCGATATTTTGAACATATCAAATTGAATGAAAATCTGAAAGCTACGACAGAACTTGAATTGATCAGAGATTTTGATGTGATTGTTTTATCAATTCCTTCTATCGCAATAAAAAAAGTATGCCTTGATTTTCAGAAATACCTTATAAAGCCTATCATTGTTGTGAATACTGCTAAAGGCTTTGAACCAGAAAGCAATATGCGAATGTCTGATGCAATTCGTAGTGCTTTTGAGCCAGATAAACTGAAGAGTGTTGTTTCACTGATTGGGCCAAGTCATGCAGAAGAAGTCATCATTCATATGCTGACGACTGTTTGTGCCGTGTCTCAAAAAGCAGATGATGCGAAAATGATCCAGCAAATTTTCTCAAATGAATATTTCCGTGTTTATACCGGTGATGATGAAATTGGAAGTGAGTTGGGTGTAGCTATCAAAAACTCTATCGCATTGGCAAGCGGTATGCTTTCAGGACTAGGATATGGAGACAAC
>CAMEUL010000014.1 GCA_945938205.1 uncultured Traorella sp.
GTTGATGAAAATAATCAAAAAGAAATATATAATATTTTAAAAAAATTAAATAAAGAAAATAAAAAAACAATATTAGATATTTTAAAAGAAGAAAAAGCAAGTAAGTATTCAGGTGGTATCTATCATAAAACACAGATCGATCTAACATATAATTCAAATCATATTGAGGGAAGTCGATTAACACACGATCAAACAAGATATATCTTTGAGACAAATACAATTGGTGTAGAAAATGAATCTTTCAATGTAGACGACATCATAGAAACAGCAAATCATTTTCGTTGTATCGATATGATCATAGATCATGCGAAAGCAGTATTATCAGAAAAATTCATCAAAGAACTTCATCTGACATTAAAATCAGGAACCAGTGATTCAAGAAAAGACTGGTTTGCGGTTGGTGATTACAAGAAAATGCCAAATGAGGTTGGTGGAAGAGAAACTGCATTACCGGAAGAAGTAAGCAACAAAATGAAAAGATTATTATTAACGTATAATTCCAAGAAAGATATATCTTTAGAAGATATTCTTGATTTTCACGTTCAGTTTGAAAGAATTCATCCGTTCCAAGATGGCAATGGACGAGTAGGCAGACTGATTATGTTTAAGGAATGTCTAAAGTATCAAATTGTTCCATTTATCATTGAGGATGAATTAAAGATGTTTTACTATCGTGGTCTTTCAGAATGGGATCATGAAAATGGATATCTAGTAGATACCTGTTTAACTGCACAAGACAAATATAAAAAAGTATTAGATTATTTTAGAATTGAATATTAATGGGAGTACTTATGTCAAATATCATACGTTTTGAATTACCAAAAGATTATTCAAATTACTTTGTTTCCAGGATATTTACTCGAGGTGCAAATTTATATCATGATGATGCTGTTCTTGAGATATATGCCACTGATGAACATCATGCCTATGCGAAAGTAAGAGGAACAGTAGATTATACAGTTTCTATTGAAGTGGATGGGGATGATTTGCATATGGAGTGTAATTGTCCATATGGTGATCACTGCAAGCATGAGGCGGCTGTTTTACTTCATATTGAAAAGAATCCTTTACTTGAAGTAAAAGAAAAACCAATGTTGGATGAACTCACCGTTTTAGATGAATTCCGTCTCTTTCTTTCACAGATTGAATATGAATTTGAAATTGAATGGGATGATGGAAGACCTTACTGGAAATCATATGAAGATACCATTTCTGAAGTTGTCGATCATATCATTCATTTTGATACTTCTGTTCGTCTTCAAACTCAAATGTTATGTATAGTAATGGAAGTATTCAGTTCTTCTCATGATGTCTGGCATTATCTAATGGATCTTTCAAAGATCAATCTTGAAGAAGTTAAGCTAAGTCTTTTGGAATATACTTTAAAACATCCTCGTTGTTATCAAGAGATGACTTTCTTAAGGAGTTATGTAAAAGGTAAAGAAGAGACAAAACTCTATCATACATTATATGATTATCTTACAGAACAAATGCCTCCCTTTTTAAGAGGAAGGTAATAATTAAGTTTGTTTATAACACAAAAAATTCTACTTTTTGGGGAGGATTATTAAATGTTCACAAGAATAACGGTATGCCTTGATATGTTTGGTTATCCAAATCGCTGTAAACATTGTTGGATTGGACATTCTCCAAATGGTAATTTAACTATTGATGATTTGAAGTTTGTTGCAGAAGAATTTCGTCCATTTACAAACTGCTTAACAGTTTATGATTGGTATCGTGAACCAGATTTTAAAGATAATTACAAAGAACTTTGGGATTTATGCAATCGTCTGTCAGATATTCACGAAAAACATTTTGAACTCATCAGTGTTTGGCGTATAGTTCGCGACAAGGAATACGTAAAGTGGCTTTCTTCGCTTGGATTAAAGAAGGTACAGCTTACGTTATTCGGAGGGCAGGAAAAGACAGATTTTTATACCGGAAGAAAAAATGCATACAACGAAATATTAGAAGCAATTGAAATATTACTTGAAAATAAAATATCTCCTCGTATACAAATTTTTGTGAATAAAGATAATATTGATGAACTTCCATTTATTGAAAATCTCATTAAAAGCTTAGATTTAGAAAACCGTTGTAAATCTTTTGGTGGAGAATTCTCATTGTTTTTGCACCAAGGCTCTTGTGATGGTGAAAACGAAAAGCTGTATCCTATCAGAGTAACATCGGATGATTTGAAAAAAATTCCGCAAACACTTGTAGAATATACCTTAAAGCATTTTAATAAATCAAGTATTGAAGAGGTGTTTGGAAAAACGGAACAGGCACTATATGAGGAATTGATCCATGATCATTCGACAGCAAGTTATGTGAGTGAGACTCCTGTTTTCTACATCGACAATAAATTTAATGTTTATCCAAATGTAGCACCTCCTTCACCTGCTCGACTTTTAGGTAATTTAAAAACGGATGGAATTGAAACGGTACTCGCAAACTATACTGAAAACAAAAGTATTTCACAGCATATACGCCTGACAGTCCCTCTTTGTAATCTTGTTGAATCACAAGGAGATTGTAAAAGCCAAAGATTATTTGATAAAGAGGATTATATAGAATACCTGCTAAACAAATATTGTAGAAAATATTCTTAACAAAGGGACACTGCCCATTTGTGGCAATGTCCCTTTTTTTATTCTACTGCTACTAATCGTACACTTACGACACCATCCATATCAGAGAGTCTTTGCAGTAACTGTTCAATGGTTTCCATCATTTCTCCCATATCAATGGCAATCTCAATACTAGCTCTTTTATTGATGATCATGGATTGTGTAATAGAGAGCACATTCACATTCAAAAGGAATAGTGTATTTAATACTTCAGACAGAATTCCTTTTTCATTCTTCAACAACAACGAAATAATGGCTTTCTTACCACTGCTGTCATCTTCCTGAGGTGCAAACACATAATCTTTGTATTTGTAGTAAGTGCTTCTTGAAATGCCCACCTGCTTGACTGCTTTGCTGACATCCATGCCACCATTGACCATGGCTTTGACTTCTACGACTTTCTCATAGAAATCCGGCAGGATCGCTTTGTCAATAATGAGATATTTTTCAATCATACACGTTCCTCCTTTGCACCTTCACTGTCTGCTTTTAAGATTAGACAAGTCCAATGATTCTTTAATTGTTTGATTTTTTCTATCAGAAGATTAGGGTCTTGATCTGGGATACAGATCAAAGTAGGTCCGGATCCACTGATGAAAAAGGCCGTTTCATTCTCACATATCTTTTCTACTTCATCATATTCATCAATCAGTGTTTTACGATAAGGTTCATGCAGTCTGTCTTTTAAAGCTGCTTTGATGACTGTTCGATTGTTGGTTTCAAGTGCTTTGCATAAACTGGTCACTCTTGAAAGATTATAGATGGCATCCTTGAAATCAATTTCTTCCCGTACACGTCCTCTCCCTTTTTCTGTAGATACCTTAAAATCAGGAATCATGACAAGCATTTCAATTTCATCTGATACCTTAAATTGAGTCGTAATGACTTTCTCATCCATGAAGCTGGCACATAAACTTCCAAGAAGTGCAGGAGCCACATTGTCTGGATGACCTTCCATTTCCACTGCCAGTTTCAGACATTCTTCTTTAGTAAGAGGATGATCTAAAAGTGCATTGGCTCCTAAAATACCTCCAAGTATACAGCTGGCACTGCTTCCTAAACCTCTGGATACAGGAATCGGTGAATCAATAGTAAGACTGACCGGGAAAACTTTATTTTTTGTATATTCAAATACTTTTTTATAAGCTTGTATAACGAGATTATCTTCATTTTGATATTCACTTGGACAGCCAGTCACTTTAAAAGTATCACTTTTTGAAAAGGTAAAAGTTGCATACAGATTTAAAGCACATCCTAAGGTATCAAATCCACAACCCATATTGGCAGTCGTTGCCGGTACTGTAATTTTAATCATGAGACACCACCCTGATGACTTCTTCTTTGATTTCATCAATCGATATGTTTTTATGATGACGAACTGTTTCATTTTTCAAATTCTTCAGATTTTTTGGAATCTTCACATTAGTCAGTTTCTCACATCTTTCCATCATTTCAAATTCATCTTCACTCGTGGAATCGATAGATTTCATGACTGTATCCATAAACTTATATGGTGAAGCAGTAGCACATACTATTGTTTTATAAGAATTGATATTTTCTTTTTTGAAATCTAATAAAGTTTTATAAGCAACAGCAGTATGAGGATCCATTAAATAATGATCTTCTTCATATACCTTCTGGATCATTTCTTCTGTTTCTTTCTGAGTCACACAAGATGCATAGAATTCTTTCTGCAGTTTTTCTTTCATAAAAGAAGAGATTTCATATTGTCCCTTTTCTTTAAGAGATGTCATCATTTGAGCAGTCAATGCATCATCTTGAGATAGCCAGTATAAAAGACGTTCCAAATTGCTGGATACTACAATATCCATACTTGGAGAATTTGTTTTCACAAATGTTCTGTTGGCATTATAAATTCCTGTTTGGATGAATTCTGTCAGAACGTTGTTTTCATTGGAAGCACAGATGAATTTTTCAATCGGTACACCCATTTGTTTTGCGATATATCCTGCCAGTATATTTCCAAAATTTCCAGTAGGAACTGATACATTGATTTTTTCATTCATTTCTATTTCATGTCTTCTAACCAGATCTAAATAACTTTTCACATAATAAACGATCTGAGGTAACAGACGTCCAACATTGATGGAATTGGCACTAGAAAACTGGGTATTATGATCAGAGAGGATGTTAATTAGGTCTTCATCCGTAAAACATTGCTTGACTGCTTTCTGACAGTCATCAAAGTTTCCATCCACACCTAACACAGTACAGTTATTTCCTTTCGTAGTTACCATCTGTTTTTTCTGGATCTCACTGACACCATCTTTTGGATAGAACACCATGATCTTGACATTTTCCACATCTTTAAATCCTTCTAATGCTGCCTTTCCGGTATCACCGCTGGTTGCTGTTAAGATCAAGATCTTCTGATCAGATTTTTGGATTTTTAAAGAAGTGGTCAAAAGATGCGGCAAGATCTGTAAAGCCACATCCTTAAAAGCACTGGTTGGTCCATGAAAAAGTTCCAGGATCCAATCTTCCTTTACTTTGACAATCGGTGTGATTTCTTCTGTGTCAAAAGAATCATCATAAGCATTATGAACACATGCACTGATTTCTTCTTCACTAAAATCAGTCAAAAATTTCTTTAAAACTTCAATAGCTAATTCCAGATAATTCATTTTCAGACATTCATTCAGATCTAAAGAAGGAATACTATCAAAGAAAAATAGACCTCCTTCTTTGGATAAACCTTCCAGAATACACATGGAAGAAGATGCTGATAAATTTTTATTTCGAGTACTCAGATATTTCATGGTGTCTCCTTGTTTTTATAACATATTTATGATACAATGTTTTCCGTTCGAAGACAAGTGTTTTTCGTAGAAAGACAGGTGATCGTATGAAAACAGCACTTTTAGGATGTGGAACCGTCGGAACAGAAGTCTTAAGAATTCTAGATAATTCAAATGATTTTGATGTAAGAAAGATCTTGATTCGAACTTCTAAATGTGATTCTAGAGCGACCACTGATTTTAATGAAATACTTATAGATCCTGAAATCGAACTTGTTGTGGAAGTTATGGGTGGGATCCATCCTGCTTATGAATATATCTCTGCCTGTCTGAAAAGTGGAAAGCATGTTGTCAGTGCCAATAAAGCAGTTATTGCGAAATATTTAAATGAATTTATAGAACTGGCAAAAGAAAATCATGTTTCTTTTCTTTTTGAAGCGAGTGTTGGTGGAGGCATTCCTTGTTTAAGTGAAATACTACGCATTTCTCGCTTTGATCAAGTTTTTGAATTTTCCGGTATATTAAATGGTACCACGAACTATATCTTGTCTTTGATGGACAAACAGGCGACTTCCTATGAAGTAGCCCTCATGGATGCGCAAAAAAAAGGCTATGCGGAAAAAGATCCTACAGCGGATGTTGAAGGAATAGATGTACAAAATAAAGCGGCTATTTTAGCCATGCTGTCTTATCAATGTAAAGTAAATGTTGAAGATATTCCAACAGTCGGTATTTCTAATATTACGGATATGGATATTGCTTACTTTCAAAAGAAAAAAGTCACCTGCAAGCTGAAAGCCTGTTCGAAAAATCATGGGGATGCAATGACACTTTATGTAATGCCTGTCTTATGTCGTTCTTTATTCTCTCATGTAGGAAGCAATGATAATATTGTTTCAATTGCATCACAAAATTTAGGAAATCTTCAATTGATCGGACAGGGAGCCGGTGGTGCTCCAACTGCCAGTGCAGTTGTCAGTGACTGTTATGATATTCTTGAAAATAAAACTGTTTCATTGAAACTGACAAAAACCATTCCAATTGATAATTCAAAAGAACAGTATCATTTTTATGTTCGTACAAACAAAATCGATGAAGATCTCTTTCTGTCATATGAAGAAGAAAGTGGAACACTTTTTGCGAAAACAAAAAAAATGAGTATTTTGGATATGATGACATGGATTCAATCTCATCCAAATTGTTTTATAGCTTTATGGGAGGAATAATATGAAAAAGGTTGTAAAGTTTGGGGGATCTTCTCTGGCCGATGCCCGACAGTTTCAAAAAGTAAAGAATATTATACAAAGTGATCCTTCACGTAATATTGTTGTTGTAAGTGCTGCAGGAAAACGTTTCAAAGATGACAATAAGGTAACAGATCTTTTATATCTGTGTCATGCACATATGAAATATGGTGTCAGTGATGATGGCATCATGAAGATCATCAAGGAGAGATATATTTCCATTCGTGATGAACTAAACCTTACTTTGGATCTGGAAGAGGAATTTAATGTGATCCAGAAACAGCGTAGTCTTGAAGATCTGGATTATCTTGTTTCTCGTGGAGAATATTTATGTGCTCGTTTGATGAGTGAATACCTAGGCTATGATTTTGTAGATGCAAAGGATTTCATTGTTTTTGATTTCAATGGAAAACTAAACCGAGAGAAAACAAAAGAAGCTTTTAAAAAATTATATGTCTTGCATCCAAAAATGGTGGTGCCTGGTTTCTATGGTGCTTATGTTAATCAAAAGATCAAGATCATGTCACGAGGCGGAAGTGATATTACCGGAAGTTTATTGGCAGATCTAATTGATGCGGATGTTTATGAAAACTGGAGTGATGTATCCGGTATTCTCATGGCTGATCCTAAGATCATTCGTGATCCAAAACGTATTGAAAGCATAACCTATAGTGAATTAAGAGAACTCAGTTATATGGGAGCCAATGTGCTTCATGAAGAAGCGATTTTCCCGGTACGTGAAAAGAATATTCCAATCAATATATTAAATACCAATGATCCTACAAATCCTGGAACCATGATCTTAAATGACTGCAGTGAATGGGATAAAAAACATCCGGCTCATTTCATTACTGGTATTGCCGGAAAGAAGGATTTCACTACCATTATCATTTATAAAAGCGGTATCTCAGCAGAAACCGGTGTCGCTTTAAAAGCCTTTGAAGTCTTGAAGAAATATGGCATCAGTGTAGAAAACATGCCTTGCGGCATTGATTCCTTCTCACTCATTATTTCCACTCAGACATTGACCAATTGCCAATATGAACTGCTTTCTGATTTAAAATCAGCCTTAGAACCTGAATCGATTCGTGTCAGTGATCATCTTTCACTGATTGCCGTAGTAGGACGAGGCATGGTGGCCAATCCGGGCATCAGCGGTCAGATCTTCGGTGAACTAGGAAAAAATAACATCAACATTCAAACCATCTCACAGGGTGCTGATGAATTAAATATTATTGTGGGAGTACATAATGATGACTTTGAGAAAACGATCCAGGTCATTTATGAAAAATTTTTAAGGTGACAACATGAAAAAATATAACGTATGTATTTTAGGTGCCACAGGTGCCGTCGGTCAAGCTATGCTTTTAGGACTGGAAGAAAGAAGTTTTCCTGTCGAAAACATCCGTTTGCTTGCCAGCAAATAAAGTGCCGGCAAAACAATGAACTTCAAAGATCAAGAAGTAGTAATTGAAGAGGCAACGCCTTCATCATTTGAAGGAATGGATATTGTTTTAGGTGCTGTGGAAAATGATCTTTCTAAAAAATTTGCCGATGATATTGTAAAAGCAAAGGCTGTATTTATTGATAACTCCAGTGCATTTCGATTGGATCCTAATGTTCCTTTGGTTGTTCCTGAAATCAATGGAGAAGATATCTTAAAACATCAGGGCATCATTGCTAATCCCAACTGTTCTACGATCATAGGCTGTGTGGCTGTGCATGGCATCCATGAAGTAAATCCAATTGAATCCATGGTCGTCTCTACCTATCAGGCAGTTAGCGGTGCCGGTATTGGAGGTATGAATGAATATTTTGATCAGATGAAAGCACTAGTATCAAATGAACCGCTTTATCCTCAAGTATTCCCTTATCAAATTGCTTCCAACTTGATTCCTCAAATTGGTTCTTTTGATGAAAACGGCTATACCAGTGAAGAAATGAAAATGCAGAATGAAGGAAGAAGGATCCTTCATACACCAGATCTCAATGTAACATGCACCTGTGTCCGTGTTCCTGTTGTACGTTCTCATTCTCTTTCAATGAATATTCTTCTAAAAGATGAAATGTCTGTAGAAGAAATCAAGAAGCTTGTGGAAAAAGCAAAAGGATGCAAGTTGGTAGATGATCCTCAAAATCTTCAATATCCTATGCCATTAGATACCAGCGATCAAGATCTTGTCTATGTTGGACGTATCCGTAAAGATCTCTGTCAGAAAAAAGCTGTTAATCTTTGGTGCTGTGGCGATCAGATCCGCAAAGGAGCTGCCATCAATGCCATCCAGATTGCAGAGAAATGGATCGAACTGAATGAAAGAAATTGATGTTGTCTGTGGTGTCATTCAAAAAGAAGACCAATATCTGGTAGCACGCCGCGGTAAAGGTGTGGATGAAGGCTTTGATGAATTTCCCGGAGGAAAAGTGGAAAAAGGAGAATCCTTTGAAGAAGCCATCCAAAGGGAACTGAAGGAAGAGCTAGACATTGAAGTAAATGTACTAAAACACTTATTGGATTTTGATGATGTGAGAAGTGATATAATCTTGCATCTTCATGCCTACTTATGTGAAATAAAAAAAGGAAAGCCAACGCTTTCCGTACATACTGATCTTAAATGGATCCAGATCCATGAACTTAGTGACTGCCATTTTCAAAAAGCCGATCAGGTCTTGCTTCAACATCTTACAAAAAATGAAAGATCTTAAACCGTATAGCTTATACGGTTTTTTCATTTGGTCGCTATTCCGTAATATTTGGATTATAGATTTCACTAAAGTAAAGATGCCATCTTCGTATTCATATTTCAAGATACAGCAATTATATAATCTTCCTTCTCTCTTTACTTTTGCGTATTGTTCCCAAGCACGATAAAACTGAGCACATGCGGCACCATGAGATACTGCCAAGACCATCTGATGATCTGGCTGATTCATGAAATCAATAACCGTTTGATTGACTCTTTCTCTAAAATCATTTTCTTTTTCACCACCAAACGGATAAAAGAAATCACCATAAGGAAGTTTAGGATTCAGACATTCATCCTTTCCTTCATAAGCGCCAAAGTTCCATTCCTTCAATCCCTTTAATCGTGTATAAGACATTTTGTGCTCTGTGACAATTTCTAAAGTATCACAGGCTCTTTCTGAAGTGGAACTGTAAGCATGATCAAACATGATATTGTTCTTTTTAAAGTATTCACCAGCGATTTGGGCCTGTTTGATTCCTAAATCTGTCAAAGGTGAATCACACCATCCCTGGATCTTATGCTGCTGATTGAATAAGGTCTGTCCATGGCGCATCATATACAGTATCTTTTTCATGAAGCATCTCCTTCCTTTTTATTACACCGCTTTCCCCGTTTCATAGGCTTCATTATAAGCTGGAGTGGATTGTATTTCTCCTATATTCCATGCTCCTACACCATAGATGATGCCTGCTTCCTTGGCATTGTCAAGACAATCCTCAGTGAATCCACGGAATGCTTCTAATGTACGATCAAGGCTTTCTATTTCAGTATCTGCGGCACTCATAATAAAATAGAATTCTTTATTTGCGATTTCTGAATATCTTGGCACAGTACGATCGATAAGTGTTTTCATCTGTGCATTCATGGAATAGAAATAGACAGGGGTTGCAAGAACAATCACATCTGCTTTCACCATCTTATCCAAAATTTCTTCCATATCGTCTTTTTGTACACATTGATGTGTACTGTTGCACACACCACATCCTCGACAATAATTGATTCTTTGAGAAGCCAAAAATACTTTTTCCACATGATTGCCGCTTTCTTTGGCTCCTTCTGCAAAGCGGTCACATAAAACATCAGAATTTCCATGTTTTCTTGGACTTGCTGATAAAATTAATACATTTTTCATTCTTCATCCTCCCAAATTTCCTTTGCCATCATTCTTCCTCACTTTTTTTATAATCATCATCAGATACCTGTTCCAGCCATTCTGTATGACAGTTATCACCCGGCACTTCAATGGCCAAATGCTGGAACCATTTGTCGGATGATGCTCCATGCCAATGCTTCACACCGGATGGAATATGAACCACATCTCCCGGCTTCAGTTTTACGGCTGGTTTTCCCCATTCCTGATAAAGACCTTCTCCTGCTGTTACCAAAAGAATCTGTCCTCCATTTTTATCTGCATGATGAATATGCCAGTTATTCCTGCATCCCGGTTCAAATGTTACATTTCCGATACCCACCTGTTCGGTTGAGAGCATCTTTAAATAACTTTGTCCTATAAAATACTTTGCAAAAGCATCGTTTTTTACTCCTGTTGGAAATACGCTTAATTCTTTCATTTTTCTTACCTCTTTAGCCATTGTTCAAACTGTTTTTTGGATTGACTTGCTTTGCAGCCCTGAATGGCAAGTCCTTTTTCTACTTTGGCATTTGGACACAAGTGTTTGATATCTGCTTCACTATGTCCCATTCCACTTCCTTCATGAGTACAAAACGGATATATCGTTTTATCGCTAAAATCAAAATGCTCCAGAAATGTAAACACCGCCATCGGCATCGTGCCCCAGTAATTGGGAAAGCCCAGGTAAATCGTATCATAAGTATCCATGTTATCCGGAAATCGTTTTAGCTGTGGACGTGCATCTTTTCTCTGATCTTCCTGAGCTTGAGCTATACATTCGTTGTATTCTTTCGCATATGGGTTTACTTGTTCAATCTTAAACAGATCTGCTTCAGTCAGATCTTTTAGAATACTTGCAGCCTTTTCTGTATTGCCAATCTGCAGTGCCTGAATCATGCCATTTAAATAATTTTCATCTGCTCTTGAATAATAAGCAATCAATTTGTTTGACATTTTATCCCTCCATCGCTTTTATTGTAAAATGAACCATCTTGTTTTAGAATCTCTGATATGTTATGATGGTATCAACTTAAAGTTCATACACATGGTGGGGGTACTTATGGTTCATCCTTTGCTTCATACATTCATTTGCGTTGCAGATCAGGGAAGTTTTACGAAAGCTGCAGAACATCTCTATATCTCTCCAACAGCGGTCATGAAACAAATCAACACACTGGAAGATCATCTCAATTTAAAGCTGATCAATCGAACAGCCTCTGGCATTTCTCTAACATCCGCAGGAGAAATCATCTATCAGGAAGCCAAAAATATGATCGATTATTCGAGTAAAGTTCTCTATCGTGCAAAAACTGCAGAACATACCTATGATACAACTTTTTGTGTCGGTACTTCCTTATTAAATCCTGCCAAGCCTTTTATGGATCTGTGGCATAAGATCAGTCAGGATTTCTTAGGCTATAAGTTACATTTAGTGCCCTTTGAAGATCACCATGAAGATATTCTTTCTGTCATTGAAGACCTTGGCATAAAATATGATTTTCTTATTGGCGTCTGTGACTCCAAGCTGTGGCTGTCAAAATGCAAATTTCTTCCACTTGGGCAATACAAAAAAATGATTGCCGTATCCAGAGAGCATCCTCTTTCAAACAAAGAATCTTTAAACATTGAAGATTTATATGGCGAAACGCTAATGATGGTGAAACAGGGAGATTCCGAAATCAATGATATGATCAGAAAAGATTTAGAAACGA
>CAMEUL010000015.1 GCA_945938205.1 uncultured Traorella sp.
GAGATTCGATGCATTTTTTATTTTTCGACTGTTTTATTCGTTACAGCCTCTTATTTTCGTACAGATACAATTTTTTATAATTGGAAGTTTTTTCGACATAATTTAATAAATCGTCCAAGAATATATTCTTCAATAAATCTCCCATTCTATTTAAAAAAGGCTTGATTTCTTCACAAATATAATCTTCCAATTCACTCATCTGTTTCTTTGTTAATGGCTCAGACTGATATTTTCTTTTATAATAAATTGTAATCTTTCGTTCCATTTCATTTTGAATATTATCCAAGTGAATCTGATTCAACAATGCTTTTAATCGATCTGTCTGTTTTGTTTTTTCTAAAGAACGATATAAGAACACAGCTTGCATTCCCAGCATAGTGACTTCATTCATTAAAGCTCTGTCAAGATATTCGATGGTTTTCTCATAATCTTTCAGATAAAACGAGATCATTCCAATGCGACGTAATATTCCCTGAGTAATATATGGGCCAAAATCAGCTCCTTCTTCAATCATCTGAAGACATACTCTCATTGTTTCATAAGCTCTTTTGTAATCTCTTGTGTTCATTTCCACATAACCTTTATAGTTATATAAAACATATTTCTGATAAAGGTTGAGAGATTGCTTCATTTCATGATGAATGTCAAAATAGGCATCCAAAAGGTCTTGATCTGCAATTCTCATGACTTTTATTTGGAAAAACAGTGGATCATCCTCCAAATCATTTAAATGGTTTTCTATGAACTGATTTCTTTTCACATAGAGTTGATTTATCTGAAGACTGATATTATACAGAAAACTTGACATCAGTTTCGAATCCACTCCTTCAACTTTTTCAAACAGATAAAGATACAGATTTAATTGTTCTGTTTCAGGTAATGTACCGTGGGTTCTATAAGTCACCAAATCATGATAGAAGGAAAGAATTTCATACACATAGATTTCATTACGATGTTTCGTCATCTCAAGTGTCAGCGTAGAAAGAATTTTTGATAACTTTGTATATGAAAAATCAATCAGATTTTCATAAATCATATCCCGCAGACGATAAATCAAAGAATATGTACTGCGTTGAAAACAAATACTCTTATTCAGATTTTCGCTTAATCGATAATAAATGCAATCATTTTTTACGAGTTCGCCGTTTTCAATTTTACGTAATGTTTTATTGGAACAAATCATCTCTTTATCTTTACATCGAGTACATTCCAAACAGTATTGTTCATAATGTGTTTTTTTATTATGAAGAATTCTTTCTACACTAAGACCATTTTCTTTCCTGTAATAAGAAATTAAAAAACCTATGATTTTTTTCTCATATGCCAATGATATATCTTTCATTCCATTCACTCTCCAAATATCTCTTATCGATATTTATTTTAAATGATAGGGGAATGAATGTCAAAATGATGTGAGCCATTTACCTACTAAGCATGAATCTTTGAAACTTAAGAAGGAAGCACTTGCATCCTTCCTAGTTTTTAGTAAAAATATGATTCATAATCGTCATCTGTTTGTTTCAGGTATTCTTCCTCCTGCTTGAATGTTCTGGCTGAATAGAAAATCAAGCCTCCTAACACAATCATGATGAATCCCATGAAGCTTTCATATTTATAGAATTCATAGACACCCATAAAGCACACAAAATATGAATATCCAATCGTAAACTTATAATTTCTCATTTCTATTTTCCAACTTTAGAGAGTTTATATGTAATTCTCAACATAACTTCCGCATAGTATAAAGCATCTTCATCACTCAGTTCTTTTTCATCAATGGCTTGGATTTTTTCTACGGTTTTTTCATATTGACTTGCATATCTAAGATAATCCGCCATGATTGATGCATCAGGTTCTTCGATATCTGAATATTTTTCCATAAAAATTATAAATTCATCAAAAAACTTCTCATAACTGTCCATGGCTTCTTTAAATTCTGAACTAACACCCTGATATTTGTCTACAGGTTCTTCCTGTATCACATTTTCTGTTTCATCATTGACTGTTTCATTTTTTCCACAAGCTGTCACTGATACGGCTAGTACTGTTAATAATACCGTTTTAAGTAATTTTTTTGTTTCCATTTTTTTCTCCTTTTCTTATGTGAGAGTTTATAAGTTATCATGAGTTTAAGTCATGAATGAACTCCATAGCTTTTTGAATGCAAACTTCTATTTCTTCTTTATCTTTATGTAACTGCAGAAGTTGTTTTTCAAGAGCATTCTTCATAACATCCATGGGAGCATCAATAATATCTTTGATTTCCTTCAGCTTGAAACCAATTCGCTGAAGCCAGCGAATTCGAACAATTCTCTGACATGTTTTCTCATCATAGAGAAGATGTCCGTATTTGTTTTTCGAGGATGCACACACCAATCCTGCTTTCTCATAACCCTGAACCATTCTTCGGGTCACATTCAATGCAAGACATATCTCATGTAATGTTTTACTCTCCATATTTTTCCTCCTTTACCGTAAATCTGCACCAAAAGTGCAGTCAACACTTTTCGTCAAATAAACTCTCACGTAAAAGAGGATGTAAATTCTGCGAAGCTGATATTTGTTTTAGAGGTATTTCAACTTGATTCTTTTTTATTCATGAAATACAATGAAATCGATACATGAAAAGGAGTAATAACATGTTAATCAAGAAACCCATTACAAAAAAAATGATCCTTGTGATCCTTCTCTTGCTTGGTGCTAGCCTTTCGTATTTTAAGGTTTCAGAATATGTTTCTTCACCACAGACCCATGCGGAAACGATCAAAGTGCTAGATGAGAAAAAACTGACCGCGGTGGAACTGACTACTTCCGTAGCGATCACATCTGTGGCTATTTCTGCGATTCCCGGGGATGCGACAACACCGATTGCTAATCAGATATCCGGATTGACACCTTATTTATTAGTGGTTGTAAGTGCTCTTTTCTTAGAAAAATTTCTTTTGACTGTTACTGGTTTTGTAGCCTTTCGCTATCTCATTCCCATTACCTGTTTGCTTTTAGGAATCTATATCTTCTATCGTAAAGATTTTTTAGCCAAACTGGCATTCAAATTAGTTATTTTCGCAGTAGCTATTACTCTTATCATTCCCGCCAGTGTGAAAGTAACCACACTGATTGAATCTACTTTTCATGAATCCATGTCGCAAACATTTAACACCGTGGAAGAAATCACTGAGGAAGCGGAAAAAGATGATACGAATTCGTTTTGGAATTTCTTAAACAATATTGGAAATGGGATTGCCAATTTAACGGAAAACGCCAAAAAATGCATCAATGTCTTCATTGATGCGGTTGCGGTATTAGTGATTACCACTTGTGTGATTCCTATATTGGTACTGTTCTTCTTTGTGTGGATTTTAAAAATACTATTCAGCGTGAATATAGATCTGACAATGATTCAGAAAATGCTTCCTGTCAAAAAGAAAACCACTAGCGTATCTATGGAAAATTAGAAGAAAAGCACCCTATCATAAGGATGCTTTTTTTAGCGCATACGATATGATCATCTACTCTGTTCGTAATGCGGTAACCGGGTCTTCCTTGGCCGCTTTTCTGGAAGGAATCAGACCACTGAGCATTGTTAACACAACACTTAAGATAATCAGAATGATGGCTCCACCTAAAGGAAGAATGGCATTGACATCATTGTTGCCGGAAAGTGAATGAATGATGGCATTCGATGGTATCAGAAGAAGTGCTGTGACTGAAATTCCAATCATACCGGAGAACAGACCAATAATGAATGTTTCTGCGTTGAATACTTGAGATACATTGTTTTTGGAAGCACCCATGGCTCTTAAGATACCAATTTCCTTTTTGCGTTCCAATACACTGATATATGTGATGACACCGATCATGATGGAAGAAACTACTAATGAGATGGCAACAAAAGCAATCAAAACATAGGAAATAACATTGATAATATCAGTCACAGAAGACATGAGCGTACCGACATAATCGGTATACGAAATAACTTTGTCTTCATCCAGTAACTTCATTTTTTCATTGTAGTTATCTAGTATTTGAATAATTTCCTGCTTGCTTTCAAAATCTGCAGGATAGATATTGATTTCACTTGGTGAATCAAAATCAGCATATCCCAGTTTTTTTAGATTGTTGTCATAGCTGGATCTTTCTGTAGTCATCAAAGACATCATGAGTTCTGTCATTTCTTTCTGATCCACATTCATCCGAAAAGAGCGTGCCAGCATATCCCCATCAATCTGAAGAGCATTCTGGAACTGACTGGCAAGCAAGCCCATTTGCGCAGACATCATCTCTTCCATCTGTTTCTGTAATGATTCCGTCAGAAGATGAATATTCTGATCGATATATTCCTGGATCCTTTGCTGGAACAGAATTGTAAACTGTTCTGTAAGTCCTGTTTCCTCAAGAAGATTTCCTATCTGTTCCTGTATAAGCTGTTGAGCTCTATCACTCTGAAGATATACAAAAAAGTATTCATTCATTCTAGTAGGATCGGTGAGATGATTTTCCTGGAGATAAGCTTGGAAATCATCAAGAAGAACTTCCATCACTTCCTGTAATTGATCACGGCTGATGTCAATTTGAATTTCAGAAAGCAGATCTTCATATTGAAATGGAGGAAGTGAAGAGAAATCCAGTTGAATATTTGAAAGATCCAGATCTTCAAATGAAATATTTAACTTGCTGGTATCCATTGAAAAGGCTTTTTTCATCATTTCCGTATCGACAGTAAAAAGAGAATTCATATCAAAACTATTCTGGTTTTCACTGTCAAAGGACTGATTTGTGAAAACATTGATGGCAGGAGTCGCCAGCTGTTTTTTGACGATATCACTTTCCTGTGTCTTTTGAATAACAGATCGAGTCAAGGATGACGGATAATTGATTCCGCTCATCAGCATGGTTGCCGTAGCATCCTGTTTGGGTTGTACGATTCCGACAATTTCTAATGTTTCTCCCTTTTCAATCAGGGATCTCATATATTCTTTATCCTCGCTTTTATCCTTATACACCTGATACTGATCATCATAGGCATAAAGGTCTTTCGCCTGAATCACTTTAAACTGTATGCCGAGGATATCTTCATAAGTGAATGTATCATCATATTCAGGAACTGTGACATCTTCATTTTTGGAAAACTGAGCAATCATTTTTTCAAGTTCAGAATAGTCTCTCAAGCCCAGTTTATACAACATGAAATCACTGATACGACCGGATTTTGTCAGGACAAGGACACATTCATGTTCACTTGTAGGCCATTTCCCAGCCTTCACATCGTACTGATCTTCATATAAAGATGCATTGGATGGCATTTCAAAGAAAACATCGGTACTCATCATTTTGGACATCATGGCATTCGTGCTTGTACCGGAACCTAAGCCAAGTGTTGAGAAAGAAGAATCAGGATGAACCTGATGAATATTGTCAAGATCTGCACTGTAGATCTGAGGTGTCACTGAATAACTGTATTCAACAGCCTGTGCATAATCAGCCAAATTGCTTTCTGAACTTTCAAGATACTGTTTTAAGGAAATCAGATCATTGGAACCGATCGTTGAAAACATATTGGTGATCATCGATGAAACTCGAATTTCTGTTTCATCCTTTTCTTCATTTGGTGCAGGATGATCCATCATCATGCCGGCTAGATTGAAACCACTGCTTTGAATAGAAAGAGGATATTCTGAAAGAGTCTGCTGTTCAATGGATTGGATATACGTATTGACACCATTGGAAAGAGACAAAATCATCGCAATGCCAATAATTCCGATGGATCCTGCAAAGGCTGTCAGAATGGTACGTGCTTTCTTGGTTTTCAGATTGTTGAAGCTTAATGACAGAGCCGTAAGAAAAGACATGGATGCTTTTCCCATGTTCCGATGAACAGCCATAACAGATGGATCTTTTACTTCAAAAGGATCGGTATCGGAAAGGATCTTGCCATCCTTCAGTTTTACGATGCGGGTGGCATATGCTTCTGCCAGTTCCGGATTATGAGTTACCATCACAACCAGACGATCCTTGGCCACTTCCTTCAACAGTTCCATGACCTGCACACTGGTTTCACTGTCCAAAGCTCCCGTAGGTTCGTCGGCTAATAAAATATCCGGGTTGTTGACAAGTGCACGGGCAATGGCCACTCTCTGCATCTGTCCACCTGACATCTGGTTGGGTTTTTTGTGTCCCTGATTGCCCAAGCCAACTTTCTCTAAAGCTTCCATGGCTTTTTTCTTGCGTTCGCTTTTGGAAATCCCGGAAATGGTCAAAGCCAGTTCCACATTGGCTAATACGCTCTGATGCGGAATCAGATTGTAGCTTTGAAAAACAAAACCAATAGTATGATTTCTGTAGGAATCCCAATCACGATCTTTATATTTCTTCGTGGAAATACCATTGATGATCAGATCCCCACTATCATAGCGGTCCAGACCGCCTATAATATTCAATAAAGTAGTTTTCCCAGAACCGCTAGGTCCTAAGATTGCCACAAATTCATTATCCCTCAAATTCAAACTGACACCATCCAGTGCCTTTTGAATCAGATCACCTGTTTTATATTGCTTGTGAATGTTTTGTATCTGAAGCATTATTCCACACCTTTCAAATATGGTTCATTATAATCATCTTTTCTAAGTTTTTCAAATATTGTGACGAATTTCTCATATACAAAATCAGGAAGTTGTTGTAAGATGGAAAAAAGAAAACAGGTGATGAATATGCTGATGGATAAAAATGGAATGGAACTTTTGGATGCGATCGACAGCATCAGTCCCACACCCGGAGGAGGAAGCATCTCTGCCCTGGTTGGAGCACTTGGAGTCTGTCTGGTGCGAATGTATGGACATTTAAGCGTTCATAAAAAGAAATTCAGTGAACTGGATGAAAAAGACCAGCAGGTTTTTATAGATGCTTTTGAAGCCCTATCTGTCTATCGAAATCAGCTCACCGACGGCATTGAACGGGACTGTAATGCTTATGATACTTTTATGGAAGCTTACAGGTTGTCAAAATTGACTCAAGAGGAACAGAAAACTCGCAATCAGAAATTACATATGGCTACTTTGGAAGCGATTGATTCTCCTTTTTCTATCATGAAAGCCTCCTTTGAAGCACTTCAGCTTTGTGAGAAGATGATGAAGAACGGCAATCGGATGGCGATCAGTGATCTGGCTTGTGGCGTCATTTTTCTGGATGCTGCCCTTCAGTCAGCGTCTTTCAATGTTATGATCAATCTTTCTTCACTCAGTGAAGAAGAAAAAGAAAAGTGGGAAAACAAAATTACAGACCTACTGACAAATAGTCACAAGATCAAAGAAAGAATTGTAAACGAAGTCCTAAAGTCATTATAGAAAACAATGGGTGCTCATAGCACCTTTTTATTCGAAAAATCTTTACGATAAATCTTTCTTTCATTATAATATCTTTGTTACGTTGCATCCATGTGAGCGACAGTAAGGAGATATTATGCAGTTAACCAAAACAAGAAAGAGCGTATTACTGGCTCTTTTCATTGGAATGGAAACCGTGCTTATGGTCACACCCTTAGGATTTATTCCAATTGGTCCGATCAAAGCAACCACACTTCATATTCCGGTGATCGTCATCAGTATTCTTTTAGGTGTCAAAGAAGGAATGATCTTAGGGTTTTATTTTGGATTATGTTCCTTAGTGATGTCCACTTTTAATCCGACTCCCTTTTCATTCTGTTTTTCCCCTTTTTATTCAATAGGAGAAGTATCCGGCAATTTCGGCTCTGTCCTGATTGCTTTGGTGCCTCGAATCACGTTAGGGTTTGTCAGTGGCATTCTATTTCATGTGTTTCAAACGAAAATAAAAGATACCACCAGCATTCTGTTGTCTTCGCTGGTTTCCACTATTCTTCATACGATTTTGGTCATGGGCGGCATTTATCTGTTTTTTGGAAGAGAATATGCAGCCATCAGCGGTTTTGCTTATGAAACCTTTTTAAATGTCATCAAGCTGACTATTTGTACCAATGGGTTATTGGAGGCTTTCATGGCAGGCTTTATGACTCTTGCCATCTATAAAGCACTACAGAAAATCAAATAAAGTAAAGCGGGACTGAAATACAATGTATTCCAGTCCCTTATCAATAGGAGTCCAATGACTTAACGAATAGCTTTTTCAGTATCCAAATCAAACAAATGCATTGCGGAAGAATCCAGATACAATTCTACTTCATCTCCAACACGCGCTTCTGTTTCTGGAGAAACACGAGCTACCATATTCGAGAAGTTCAGATCAAAATACAAATAAACTTCAGATCCAACTAATTCATAAACACTGACTTTTGCCTTGATTACATCTTTATACTGAACACGAGAAAGTTTCTTGTCATGTAAGTTTTCAGGACGAATTCCCATCATGACTCTCTTTCCAACATAACCCTCTTCTTTTAATGTTTTAGCACGTTCATCTGTAACATGAAGCACATTTTCTCCAAACACGAGATAAATTCCACCATTGTTTTCAATAACATCACAAACAACAAAATTCATCTGAGGAGATCCAATGAATCCAGCCACAAACATGTTATCCGGATGATCATACAAATTCTTTGGAGTATCTACCTGCTGGATCACACCACGATTCATGACAACGATACGTGTACCTAAAGTCATCGCTTCTGTCTGATCATGGGTTACGTAAATGATCGTATTTCCTAAACGATGATGCAGTTTGGAAATTTCAGTACGCATCTGAACACGCAGTTTCGCATCCAAGTTGGAAAGTGGTTCATCCATCAGGAAAACCTTTGGATTACGAACGATGGCACGGCCCATCGCAACACGCTGTCTCTGTCCTCCGGAAAGTTGGGCAGGTTTACGATCAAGGAGTGTTTCCAGATCCAAAATCTTCGCTGCTTCATTAACCTTGCGATCAATTTCATCTTTTGGTGTTTTCTTTAATTTCAGACCAAAAGCCATGTTTTCATATACACTCATATGAGGATACAAGGCATAGTTCTGGAAAACCATCGCAATGTCACGATCTTTTGGTTCCACATCGTTCATGCGTTTTCCATCAATATAAAGATCCCCTTCTGTAATTTCTTCCAGACCTGCGATCATACGCATTGTTGTAGATTTACCACAACCACTAGGTCCTACAAAAATAATAAATTCTTTATCATCGATATCAAGATCAAAATCCTTGACAGCCACAAATCCATTATCATATTGTTTTGTGACATTTTTTAATTGAATAGTTGCCATAATACTCTCCTTTTACTACCGAATTCATTATATCATGTTTCCCTATTCCCCTCTATTGTCAGAATCAACAAAAAGAAAGAGCTTTCATTAGTTACTTTTTCCTCAGCATCAATAAGAAGGACATCTTCATAGCATCCTCAAAATTTCTCAGATCAAGACCTGTAATATTCATGATTTTTTCAAGCCGATAAATCAGGGTATTTCGATGAAGATACATCACTCTGGCAGTTTCTGCGATATTCAAATGATTCTTAAGGAAAAGATGCACAGTCTGCATAAGATCTTCATCTAAAAGATCAAGGGTTTCTATAGCACAGTCCTGCTTTAATATTTCAGTATTTTCTTCATCTAGATTTTCTACAAGTGTTGCCAGCCATATTTCATCATGACTGTTGGTTGTAGGATGGTATTTCATGATCAAATGAAGTTTTTCCTTCATTTTAAGATATTCCTGTTTGATTTTCTCAAGAGAAGAAAATGAAGAAGAAACAACACTGACATGGGTAAATAATTCACTTTCAAGTGTTCCACAGATTTCTTTTATATAAATGTCGTCCACCTTTTTAGGCAATAAAGCTATGATCTGTTTTTGATACACCGTTTCACAAAGAACAGTTTCTAAAAGCCGCGCAAGTGTTGAATAGAGATGATCACAGGCCCGATCCGTTTGAATCAATAAAAGAGTATATTCTTCAGCATCCATTTTTTCTTCAAAAAGCTGCCATTCATCATGATCTAGATTTCCTTCAATGCTTCTTTTTAATAAGTTTTCAAATGATTCACTCCACAATTCTTCAATCACATAGGCGATCATTTTCAGCTGAGGTTCAAACCCCGGCTGATCAGAAGACAAGAAAACTTCTTTTTTATTCAGCCAAAGCGAAACAGAAGAAGCTGCATCATTATTATCACGAAGCGTTATGTTGCTCTGCATTTCTTCCTGTATTTTTTGAAATAATTTTTGTATTTTATAAGGATATTTATTCATATGTTTATTTTATCACAAATCCCTGTAGCAATCCATTGTAAATACGTTTATAATAAAGACATGATATCAACGATCAAAGATGTCGCAGAAAAAGCCGGAGTATCCATCAGTACCGTTTCCAAGGTATTGAAGAATTATTCCAATATTTCTGAATCGACAAGAAAAAAAGTTTTGGATGCCGTTAAAGAACTCAACTATGTTCCCAATGCAATCGCAAGCAATCTTTCTAGCAAAAAGAAAAACAAGATTGCTCTTTACATCTATATCAATGATGATAAGCAGTCAGTAGATGAAGTGAACATGAAATATCTGTTGGGTGCTTTTGCGATGGCTGATCATTATCATCTGGAAGTATCTACTGTTTTCAATCATGGAAACAACCATCAAGATCCGGAGAAACTGACCAGCGAATTTGCATCACAGGGAATTACCGGTATCATTGTCTATGGTTTAAATAAGGAAGATACGACCATTCAGGAAATGATCCGAAAACAGAATTTCTGTTTCTGCGTAGTGGATGCACCGATTATCAATAAAAAAACATCCTGCATCATGATCGATCATCAGAAAGGTCAGTATGATGTCGCAAAAACTGTTATTGAACCAGAGTACTGCAAGAAGGTTCTGTATTTGGCTGGAAAGAAAAACGGATATGTCACCGATATGCGCATTGAGGGAATCAAAAAACTGCAGAAGGAACTGGGATTTGATTTAATCATCCAATATGCGGAATTCAGCGAAAAGCAGGCGTATGATCTGACAATGCATTATGCCAGTGATGTGGATACCGTTGTATGTGCTTCTGATCTGATGGCTATTGGTGCCTTGAATGCCTTGATCGATATGAATATTTTTAGAAGATGCTGCGGCTTTGATGGTATTTCATTAATGGGCTATGCTGGAAAAGGCATGCTGACATGCAAGCAGGATTTTTATGACATTTCTCAAAAAGCGGTCAAAGAAATGCGTCGTCTGTTAAATGATGAAGAAGGACAAATGGTGCTTGTTGAACATACGATCACTTCCTTCACATACAAAGATGTATTATCATAGAAAAAGCAAATCGTTACCGATTTGCTTTTTTGATCATTTCTTTAAATAACGGAATGCGTGCTTCAAATTCCTTGTAGTCTTTCAATTTCCACTGCCAGTTCGGATATCCGACCGTTCCAGGGAAATTAATTCGGCATTTGTCTGTTTTATTCAGCAGATCTACCATTGGAATGATGGCCCATCGAGCTTTGGATTCTAAAGTATATTGGATCATATTTTCACTCATACGCGGATAAACATATCCGTTTCTTTTGAAGAAAGCACGAATTTTTCGCTTATAAGACTCTGGATGATGCGAATACCATACACGCAGAGTTTCATTGTCATGCGTTCCTGTATAAGCTAAACGATGTTCATGTTCATCCATTTCATGAACCGGATCGAAAGAATGCTGAACGATACGCA
>CAMEUL010000016.1 GCA_945938205.1 uncultured Traorella sp.
TTTTTATTGAAACCTATGAATCTTTTTTTACACTAAAAATAGTACCCAATGCTTATAAAGTAATCACTTCTGATGATTTATATAAGAAAATATCAGGGCCTGTAAATGTAATACAGAATATCTCGGACTATATTTTATGGATTGCGATTATATGTACGATTTTAATTCTGAACTTCGTCATTTTTATCCTTACCAAAGATCGAAAAAATGAAATAGGAATTTTAATTGCATTAGGTGAAAAAAGAAGAAATGTTTTATTTCAAATGATACTAGAGATTTGGGCTGTTGGTTTATTGGCACTTAATTTGTCAATGATAGGTGGCCAGCAAATTAGTCGTCAGCTATCTGACTACCTAGTGACTTCATCCATAAAGAAACAAGGAGATATATTATCTGAAGAGGAAGAAATACAACAAAAACAACTTCTTGAAAACTATGAAGTCAAATTTGATAGAGATTATATCATGATCCTAAATGGTATTGGAAGTGTTGTTTTGCTTCTTTCATCGACTTTATCAGTTATGACAACATTCAGATCAAAGCCAAAAGAAATCTTATTAAAGTAAGTAATATACATTATATTGAAACATTTCAAAAAGAATCATGAAAACTAAATTATTGGGCTGAAAAGTCCAATAGTTTTTTATAGGATGATTTTAGGAATCCCATAATTTAACACCAAAAAACTTTTTATTTTATGTCAGCAACTATGTTATAATAGGTGCAAGGATGTGATAATGTGATTTACATGGAGAATGTATCGAAATCATATAAAAATGGAGTCAATGCATTAAAGAATATCTCTTTGTCAATTGACGAAGGAGAATTTGTATATATTATAGGACCTACGGGAAGCGGAAAATCAACGCTGATCAAACTTTTGGATGGAGAAGAAATTCCGGATGAAGGAACGGTTGAAGTTGCAGGATGCAATGTCGGCCGACTGAAACATAAACAGGTTCCTATATATCGTAGAAATCTGGGTATCGTTTTCCAGGACTATCGATTACTACCAAGTCTGACGGTGTTTGAAAACATCGCTTTTGCTATGGAATGCATTGGAGAAGACCGAATGACGATTCGAAAACGTGTTCGTGAAGTTTTGGAACTGGTATCCTTGGAAGATAAGGCTAAATCATTCCCTCGTGAATTATCCGGAGGTCAGCAACAGCGTGTGACTATTGGTAGAGCCATTGCTAATCATCCAAAGGTGTTGATTGCGGATGAACCAACAGGAAATCTTGACCCTGAAATGTCAAAGGAAATCATGGAACTTTTGGAAAAGATCAATGAAAAAGAAAAAACAACCATTGTCATGGTAACGCACGATTCTACGATCGTGAACAATCTGAAGAAAAGAACCATTGCACTTGAGGAAGTATATATAGTCGCAGATATCAAGAAGGGAGGATATCTGAAGAATGATTAAGTTCTTTCGATCTATCCCAAACCATGTGAAGACAGCCTTTCAGAGCTTGATTCGCCATGGTGCGATGACGTTTTCAAGTGTCAGTGCCGTCATGATTACTTTGACACTGTTGATGGTTTTTATTTTAATTGCCGGGAACATCAGCAATTTCACAGTCAGTATTGAAAAATCACTAAGGATTCATTCGACCATTGATGGTTCATTGAATGAAGAAGGTATAGAAGAATTGCAGAGGCGTGTGGAAAATTTGGATCATGTAGTCAAAGTGACATTCTCCAGCAAGGATGAAGAACTGGAAAACTATATGTCCAGTATGGATGAAGCCAGTAAAAAATTATATGAAACATACGAAGGTGATGGTAATCCATTGTTGAATGCCTTTCAGATTGAAGTAGATGCCGGAGAAAATATGGAAGTAGTTTATCAAAAGCTTCAAAATATTGAAGGAATTCAAGATTCTGATTACGGCGGGGATACTGCTAATTTGATCGTAAAAACAATGGATGGATTAAGGATCGGCGGTGGAATCTTTGTCGCAGCATTGGGTGTTTTAGCTGTTTTTCTGATTTCCAATACCATCAAGAGTGCAATATATTCGAGAAAAAGTGAAATTTCAATTATGCGTAATGTAGGTGCTACGAATGGATATATCAAGTTTCCTTTCATGATTGAAGGAATGTTTATCGGTATCCTTGGCGCTATTTTGCCAATCTTGATAACGTGTTTCGGATACCGTTATCTTTATGAAACAATGAATGGTATTTTTCTGATTCCAATGTTTCAATTGCAGACGGTAGAACCTTTTATCTGGTACGTGTCACTCATCCTTTTGGGAACGGGAATGATCGTTGGAGTTATGGGAAGTTTCTTTGCCGTCAACAAATATCTGAAATGGAAGAGATAGAAAAACAGGTTCGTTTAGAACCTGTTATTTTTTAATGACCTGAATAGCGACACATCCTGGACCTCCCTGTGTAATAAAAGCACATGAGAGATCAAGCACTTCTGTTTCAACCTGAGGTAAATTATCTTTGAAGAAATCAAGAGTTTCCTGAAGACGGTTGCTTTTTGCATGCGAGATATATAATTTGTAGGAATCATCGACACCGGCTGTGCATAATTCGTTGAGGATTCCTTGCAGGGCCTTTTTATAAGTACGTGCAATGACACCTTTTTCAAGAATTGTGCCATCCTCAGAAAGTTTCATGACAGCTACCAGTTTCAGCAGCCCTCCAACGGAAGCAGCTGTTTTGGAACAGCGTCCGCCTCGTTTCAGATAATCAAAATCTTGAGGAATCAGATAAGAGATGCTGTGATCCATGGAAGGTTTCAGTGCTTCGATAATTTCTTCCACTGTTTTTCCTTCAGAAGCTAAAGCGTTTGCTTTTTGTACAAGATAGCGGTGAGGCCCACAAAGTGTTTTTGAATTAAGAACGGTAATATCTCCATCACTCTGTTCTTTGGCCATGCAGGCACTCTGATAGGTACCACTCAATCCATCTGCCATCGTAATGTTTAAGATAGGTGTATTTTGATATTTTTCATAAGTTTCAAGAACTCTTCCAATCGTTGGTTGAGAACTTGTAGGCAAGTGACCTTCCTGAATCATTTTCAGTAAATCTTCAGATTGAATGTCCTCAAATTCATGATAGGTCTGATGATTGATACTGATCTGCAAAGGGATCACGGTAATGTTTTCTTTTTCGGCTTGTTTTAAATCATAAAGAATGGATGTATCACTGATTATTTTTGTCATGGCGCCTCCTACATCTAGTTTACAATACTAGCATACATTGTAAATGAGTATAAGTCAAGAGTTGACAAAGAAAGTAAGCATGATAAAATATAGAAAAAGAAGGTGAAAGCATGAATGAAGAAATTCATTTGCCAAGATGGGAAGATTTTCCTGATATAGAATTATATATTGATCAGGTAGTGACATTGCTGGAAAACTGGCTGTCTTTCATGCCCCATCATGATGAAAATCTGATTACCAAGTCGATGATCAACAACTATGTGAAACATGGAATCGTCGAACCGCCACATAAAAAGAAATACACGACAAAACATTTAGCATATTTGATGGTAGTGTGTATTTTCAAGCAGGTTTATTCCATGAGTGAAATTACCCAAATGATTAAAATGCAGGTAAAGGCTTATCCGTTGGAGGATGCCTATAACTATTATATTGAAGATCTTGAACAATGTCTTCATTGTGTCTACAAGGGACAAGCAATCACTCATAAACAACCAACGCAAATTAATCAGTTAACGATCCTGCTGCATTCAGTGAATGAATCATTGGTCAACAAAATGAATGTGCAGCGTATATTAAGCGGAAAAGAAGGCGAACAGTAAGTGTTTGCTTTTTTTTCATCATGTTGAAACATGTCTAGGTATAATTTATGTCCATGAATGAATCTTCGTGGTATAATACATACTATTGCTAGAGAGCCAATGAAAGAAAAAAAGAAAATTGTCAAAGTGAAGCTGGTCAAACATGAATGGCCCGATGAAAGAAAAAAAAGACATCAGAAATATTTAAAAAGAGTTGGATTGGGAATTCTGGCCATCGTTTTATTCGCCGGAGGAATCTTTATTGGAGTGGGTATTTCTTCGAATGAATCCTCACCACTTCTTTCAAATAAACTCAATGCTGTTTTTCGTATTATGAATGAAAAATGGTACTTTGGAAATGAAATAGAGGATCTGGAAGAGCAGCTTCTGGATGATGCCATTTATGGAATGACCTCACAGGAACGGGATTTGTTTACTTCTTATATGGATGCTCAAACTTCAAAAAAGTTTTTAGGATCGATGGAAGGAGATATTGTTGGAATCGGTATCCAGTACAATACAGCCTTAGAGAATTATATGGTGCTTCGAGTTTTTACGGATTCTCCAGCTGAAAAGGCAGGAATCAGAAGTGGGGATGTTATTGTGAAAGTGGATGGTGTTCCGACTGAAGATATCGAAGATATTTCAAGTGCTGTAAAAGGGAAAGCAGGCACTCAGGTAATCATGACTGTTCAGCGAGGAAGCGAAACACTGGATCTTGTATGTACACGTGAAAGCATTGATACGAGTGCCAATGGCTATATTATTGGGGACACAGGTATTTTGGAATTGCTGTCAATTGCTGACAATACAGCTATCAAGGTAGGAGAAATTCTTTCTAATTTCGACAAAAAGGGCATCAAAAAAATCATTGTGGATCTGAGAGATAATGGAGGAGGATATCTGACAAGCGTGGTCGATATTGCTTCATATTTCCTGCCACAGGATTCCGTCGTTCTTCAGGAAAAAGATAAGAATGGAAATATAATTGCAGATAAGACCAATTCAAGAATTGTTCCATATACTTATGACAAGATAGCAGTGCTGATTAATCAGGATACTGCCAGTGCGGCAGAAGTGTTTGCATTGGCCTTGAAAGAAACCATGGATGTAACGATTATCGGAGATGTCTCTTACGGGAAAGGAACGATACAGACAACTTTACCTTTCTCGGATGGAAGTATGCTGAAATATACGAAGGCTATTTGGCTTTCTCCAAATGGAAATTCAATCAATAAAGTGGGAATTACACCGGATATTCTTGTGGAAACGGAAAAAGCTCTTTTAATGGGAATGCCTACAGAATTTGAACCTGTGAAAGTAGACAGCGTATCCGCTGCCTGCATGAGCATGCAAACCTATCTGGATTATTTAGGATATGATGTAGGACGAACTGATGGATATTTTTCAGAAAAAACACTTCAGGCATTGCTTCAATTTGAAAAAGACCATGGATTGCAGAAACAGGAAGAACTGGATCAGAATCTACTGATGACCCTCTATGGAAGAGTCGTCTATGAAAGCAACGTAAATGAACAAAGAGATACTCAAATGTTGAAAGCTTTGGAAAACATGAAATAACAAATTGATGAAAGAAGGTGTGTCATGCTATTTGATCTGCAGTCGAAATATCAGCCTCAGGGAGATCAGCCACAAGCCATCCAAAAACTGGTGGAAGGAATTCAGGCTGGGAAGAAAAGTCAGGTACTGCTAGGTGCAACAGGAACAGGAAAAACCTTTACCGTCAGCAATGTCATTCAAGCTGTCAATAAACCTACTTTGGTTTTTGCACATAACAAGACCCTGGCTGGACAGTTATATGCGGAACTGAAGGAGTTTTTTCCGAATAATAGAGTAGAATATTTCGTTTCCAATTTTGATTATTATCAGCCGGAAGCCTATATTCCAAGTTCCGATATGTATATCGATAAAACAGCAACCACCAATATTGAACTCGATATGCTGCGTATGGCTGCCACCAATTCTGTTTTGGAAAGAAGAGATACCATCATTGTCGCTTCGGTTGCCTGCATTTATGGTGCCAGCAATCCTCAGCAGTACAAAGAGATGTTTTTCACGCTCCGCGTAGGAGATAAAATTGATCGGAAGGTTTTACTGAAACAGCTTGTGGATCGGCAGTATCATCGAAATGATGTGGATCTGGAAAGAGCGAGTTTTCGAGTTCGCGGAGATTCCATTGAAATTGCTCCCGGTCATACGGACAGTTATATTTTGAGAATTGAATTATTTGATGATGAAATTTTGAATGCCTACAGTGTCTATGTCGTTTATCCGGCCAGTGGCTATGCAACTGAAAAAAGCATTATTCTTCATGCCTGTGATACGATTGAAGAAGAACTGGAAGAAAGACTGGATGAATTTGAAAAACAAGGAAAACTGTTGGAAAAACAACGTCTTGAACAGAGAACACGCTATGATGTGGAATCCTTGAGAGAATTTGGATTCTGTCCGGGAATTGAAAACTATTCCCGTCATATTGATGGGCGAAAACCAAATGAAAGACCTTATACCTTGCTTGACTATTTCCCGGATGATTTCTTGTTGATTGTGGATGAAAGTCACGTCTCCTTACCTCAGATTCGTGGTATGTATAATGGTGACAGGGCTCGTAAGGAAACGCTGGTCAACTATGGATTCCGTCTTCCAAGTGCTTTGGATAATCGTCCGATGCGTTTTGAAGAATTTGAAAATAAAATCAACCAGGTGATTTATGTATCGGCTACTCCAGGTGATTATGAACTCAATCAGACCAAGGGAGAAGTTATCGAACAGATCATTCGTCCTACGGGACTTTTGGATCCAAAGGTTGAAGTACGTCCTACCTTACATCAGATTGACGATCTAGTGAATGAAATTCATGAGCGTATTGAAAAAAATGAACGCGTGCTGATTACAGCACTGACAGTGCGAATGGCTGAGGAACTCACTAATTATCTGAAACAGATGGATCTGAAGGTGGCATGGCTGCATCATGAAATCAAGACGATCGAACGCAGTGAAATCATTCGAGATCTTCGTTTGGGTAAAATTGATGTTTTGATTGGAATCAACTTATTAAGAGAAGGATTGGATATTCCGGAAGTATCACTGATTGCTATTTTAGATGCGGATAAGGAAGGCTTCCTTAGAAGTGAAAGAAGTTTGATTCAGATCATTGGACGTGCTGCCCGAAATGCACAGGGGAAAGTCATCATGTATGCGGATACGATAACTGACAGCATGAAAAAAGCCATTCAGGAAACCAACCGACGTCGTGCAATCCAAGAGAAATTCAATGAAGAACATCATATTATTCCTCAAACTATTTTAAAACCAGTGCATGAAGTCATGCATTCTAAAGAAACTCAGGAAATGAGTGCTGCATATCTTAAAAAGAAAAATAAGATGCCAAAGAAAGAAAAAGAAAAACTGCTGGCTTCACTAGAAAAAGAAATGAAACAGGCAGCGAAGGATCTTGATTTTGAAAGAGCGGCTGAACTAAGAGATATGTTGATTGAATTAAGAAGTGAATAATGACCATACTATGGATGGAGGGGCAACCCTTAAAGACGCGAAAGCGTCTTTTTTCTTTTACAAATGTAACCACATTCACTATAATGTAAATATAAAAGGATTGTTACTCTTTGTTTTCTTTGAGGCATTACCTTTAAAACATTTTTTTGTTTTATTGGAAATGGATATCAAGCAGATGCTACTGGGATATATCCTGCTATCCATCCAAGAAGATGAAACAGCCTTTCTGATTTGTCACTGTGGTTATATCGATATGGATTTATTTAATGAAACATCTTTGACAACTCAGCGCGCTAGTGATGTAGCCTGTGCTGTCGATAAAGATATTGCCCAATATATCAGGGACAATGACATTCAGCTGATCACATATCGAGATCTATAGAAAATAACCCTTTTTAATGTTAATAAATAAAGAAAAAACACAAAAACGAGTTGACACACTGGTTATAACCAGTTATACTTAGATTAGGTAAAGATATGGGAAAATATGATAAGCAGCCACTATATTGCAAACTTGCAGAAATTATTGAAGAAAAAATAGAAACGGGTGCATGGAAAAAGGGTAAAAAAATCACATCCGAAAGAGAATTGTGTGAAGAATACAATATGTCAAGAATTACAGTTCGTAATGCAATTGATGAATTAGTGCGACAAGGAAGACTTGAAAAAGTACAAGGCAAAGGGACTTTCGTAGTTGGCAGTAGTATTATACAGAATCTTGGAAATGTGTATAGTTTTTCTCGTGAAATGGAGAAACAAGGAAAGATATCCGCAACCAGGCTGGTTAATAAAGAAGTTCAGAAAGCTGATAGAAGAGTTTCGAAAGCTCTAGGTATTGATGAAGGGGATCTAGTAGTTTATATTGAACGACTTCGTTGTGCAGAAAATACACCCATCATGCTAGAAAAGACTTATTTTCCTAAAGAAAGTTATGAATTTGTCTTAGATATCGATTTAGATAAGGATCCGTTATACAAGACGCTAGATGAAAAGTATGGTGTAAATATCAATCGTGCTATTGAAACATTTAAAGCTTGTGAATTAAATTCCTATGAATGCAAACTGCTACAGTGCAAGGCTCCACAATATGGTCTTTTAGTAAAAAGAACTTCGTATTGTGATGATCGAGTAGTTTGTTGTTCATCAATTGTATCCAAAGGAGATACCTTTGAATTTACTGTGAAACTCGAATCAAAATAATCAGGAGATAATGTATTATCTCCTATATAAAAAAGCTAACTGGTTATAACATCATAACCAATAAGGAGGAAAATGATGCTACAAGAAATATTAACAGAAGAAATGATTGAAACGGATGTTGAATGTGAGACTTGGCAGGAAACTGTAAAAAAAGCAGGGGGGATTTTAGTTAATAAAGGTAAAGTAAAAGAGGATTTCATTCAAAAAATGATTGATACTGTTATGCAATTTGGCCCTTATGTAATACTTATGCCAAAAGTTGCTTTCTTTCATGGAGCGCCAGGAAATGATGTGAATGAACTATGTTTATCTTTAATTACCTTAAAGAATGAGGTTAGATTTAAAGAATTCGAAAATCAGCCAATAAAATGTGCATTTGCTTTTGGTGCAGTTGATAGTGAAGGTCATATGAATATGTTAAAAGAGGTTGCTATGCTGTTTCAGGATGAAGAGTTTTTAAAGTTAATAACTGAAAATGGTAGTAAAAATAGAATTCTTCAGAAAATATGTGAACTAAAGGAGGAATAGAAATGAAACACGAAGAGTTTTATCGGATCGTATCAGACCAGATGTCTGAACAGTTTGAAAAAGAAAAAGAAAACATTGATTTGGCAGCAAGTTATTGCGCTGATTCAATCATGAAAGGAAGAGTAATCCATGTGTTTGGATGTGGACATTCACAAATGTTCGCAATGGAAGTCTTCTATCGTGCAGGAGGGTTAGTACCGGTAAATGCTTTATTGATACCACATTTAGCACTATTTCCAAAAGCAAAACTGAGTACTTTACAGGAAAGAGTTGAAGGATTTAGTGATGAATATTTGAAACTTGAAAACACAAGCAAAGATGACACTATGATTATTGTTTCAATATCTGGAAGAAATGCGGGTGTTGTTGATATGGCCCTTGAAGCAAAAAGAATTGGTATGAAAGTTATAGCGTTAACATCTAATCAGTTTTCAGACAGTGTAACATCGCGTCATTCATCAGGTAAGAAACTGAAAGATGTAGCTGATTTAGTTATTGATATCAAATGCGTTGAAGGAGATGCTTGTTTAAGTATGCCACAACTTGAGCCAAAATTTACAGGAACAAGTACAATTTTAGGAATGTTTGTCATGGATTGCATTACTTCAAGATGTATTGAATTATGTGTAGAAAAAGGATATAATACACCGATTTATGTCAGTTCAAATCTAGACAGAGGTGATGACATAAACAAGGAACATATCAGAAACTATCAAAGTCTTGTTGACTGTTTATAGGAAAGGAGGAAAGCGAAAATGCTAAAAATTATTACAGTTTGCGGTTTAGGAGTAGGTTCGAGTTTGATTATGAAGATGACAGTGGATTCGGCCATGAATCAGCTTGGTGTAAAATGCAATATTGAGCATTGGGACATGGGTACAGTTAAAGGACGTGATTGTGATTTTATTGCAACAACTGAGAGTTTTCGTAAGAACTTTGCAGATCAAGACAATGTTGTCTATATCGAGAGTATTGTCAATGTTGAAGAAACAAAAAGAAAACTTGAAGAGTATCTAACAAGTAAAGGATTACTTAAAAAGGAGGGGTAGAAAATGTTAGATTTCATTCTTAATATTATGGAAACACCGGCAATCGTTTTAGGATTGGTTGCCCTTATTGGATTATTGCTACAGAAAAAATCTGTTGGTCAAGTATTCTCTGGTACAGTTAAAACAGCTTTAGGAATGCTTGTCTTAAGTGCTGGATCATCATTAATCGTAACAGAAATACTTCCGTTTGTAGATCTTTTCTCAATTGTGTTCAAATTAGATGGATTTGCGACATCCTCTGAGGCTGTAGTTGGTGCTATGCAAGCAGCAGTTCCTGCAATTGCATCAACAAGTGCTTTGATTATGGCTATTGGTTTTTTGGTGAATGTTTTGGTAGCAAGAATTAGCCCATTAAAATACATTTTCTTGACCGGGCATATGATGTGGATCTTATCTGTTGCTATTGCTGGAAGCTTATATAGTTTTGGAATGAGTGAAACAATGATTGTTGTAATTGGTTCAATTTTACAAGGGGTCTTAATGGTCGTTCTTCCTGCTTTAGGACAACCTATGGTTCGCAAAGTAACTGGAAATGATAATTTTGCTATTGCTCATTTGACAACAATTGGTACTGTGGGCGCAGCTTATGTTGGTGGGCTTTTAGGTGACAAATCAAAGAATGCAGAAGATATGAAACTTCCTGAATCTTTAGAATTCTTTAAAGACACTTCGATGTCAGTTTCCATTGTAATGGGTGTCTTCTATCTGCTTGTTGTTCTTCTTGCAGGTCCTGAAGCAGTAAGCGAATACGCTGGAAATACTAACTATATCGTTTATGGCATCCTGAAGGCATTAGGATTTACAGCAGGTATTTTGGTTCTGCTGCAAGGTGTTCGTATGTTCCTTGGAGAACTTGTTCCGGCATTTAAAGGAATATCTGACAAACTTGTTCCTGGTGCTATTCCAGCATTAGATGTTCCTGCATTATTTGCATTTGCTCCTACAAGTCTTATGATTGGTTTCGTTACAGCTGTTGTAGGAATGATTGTAGGTATGTTTATTTCTTCAGCCATCTTTAAAGTAGCACCTCTTGTATCAATTATTGGAGCATTCTTCACTGGTGGTGTGGCAGGAATTTATGGAAATGCTACAGGAGGTAGAAGAGGGGCTGCCATTGCAGGATTTGTATATGGATTCATTCTGATTTTCTTCTCAGGATTCTTATTTACAATTTTCGATTATGCGGCATATGGAGCAGCAGGTGTTGGACACGACTGTGTGGATGTTATGGCTATTATGTGGATGCTGAAAGTTCCATATATTGGAATTGCAATTATCGTAGTAGCATTCGCTCTGCTTAGTTGGGTTGCGCTTAAGAAAAAGAAAGTTCAATAATTTAATTGATGATTTGGCATAAAATCTCATAAATATCTGTACAAATAGTATGGAACAATAAAGGAAGAAGATAATTCAAAGAGGCTGTAACGAAATAGAAAAATTTCGAAGATGAAATTCATTCTATAGAGG
>CAMEUL010000017.1 GCA_945938205.1 uncultured Traorella sp.
GCTGGCAGGCAGGCTATCTTGATAGAGCGAATAAAGTGTTGCCTGACATCTTTTTTTGAGTGAACTTTCATGATTCATATTTTCACCTCTACTTTCATATATCCTCAAAAGATTCTTGTTTGACAAAAAAAGATCATGATGTCTTCCATCATGATCTTTGATCATTTATGCTTCCGCTTTCTGCGTATGAGCTTTCAAAAAATCTAAACATTCCTGCAAAGGCAATGGTTTGGAGTAATAGAATCCCTGGATATAATCCACGCCTTCGCTTTTCATTCTGTTTGCTTCCTCTTCAGATTCAATACCTTCCGCCACAACGCTTAGTCCTATGCCATGAGCCATGCTGAGAACAGCTCTGACAACCTGTTCGGCTTTTGAAGATTTGAAAAAGGACTTCGACATATCATAATCCAGTTTCACAATGGATACCGGCATTTCAACCACATACATCAGATTGGATTCTCCTTTTCCAAAATCATCCAGTGAAAAAGTAAATCCATAATCCATCAGTATCTTCATATTCTCTAAAAGAGTCTTTCGAGCACCAATAGAAGCTGTTTCTGTGATTTCCAGATTGATCATCTTAGGATCTACTTCATATTTTTTAATCATGGAAATCAGTTTTTCTGACAGATCCTTTTTTTCACACTGTACAACAGAAAGATTGATTTCTATATAGTGAATTCCCAATTTTACTATATCGGTATTCTTTAGAAACTGACAGACTTTCTCAAAAACCCTTTCACCCAGTTCTAATATCTGTCCATTATTTTCAGCTACAGGAATAAACACACCCGGAGATAGCAGTCCACCGTCTTTTTTTCGGATCCTTACCAGAGCTTCTGCGGAAGTAAAACATTTTTCCTGATTCGAGTAGATCGGCTGCAGGAAAACCTCCACACGATCTTCCAGCAAGGCTTCCGTTATTTGCTGTTCAATCAGATAGTTTTCTTTAAATTTCGCAATCATTTCTTCATCCGCATACATCAGTTTTTCTTTTTCATCTTTGTATTCTGTTCTCACAAAAAGCATAAAACGGAACAGTTCTTCAGTATCCGAAAAAGCAGCAGTATTTGAAGCCAGAACCATGGAGGCAGATTTCCAGAAGTCTTCCATCTCTGAAAAAGCCTCGATAATAGTTGCACCGGCAGCTTCCAATTTTTCGGATGTTTCACTGATCAAAACAAGGCTCAGATGAATGTTCTTGAATACCATTACATCCTCTTTCACAATGCTCAGGATCTTTTTTAAAACATCATTCACATCCATTCCCTGTTCTTCAAGAAAACCTGTATTCTCAAAGTATATTTCCATAACACTAACATTTTCTTTACGATCATACAGTTCTTTCACATATTCCGTTAAAGCATATGAATTGAAACAGTCCAAATTGCGTTCGAGATATGCTTCAGGATTTTCCATGATCACAAACAAGATCAGCATACCCAATGTACTAGCAAATCCAACGATAAGAAGTGAATTGTTGAAAAACTGTATGACAGCACTCGCTATCCATATAATCATCCATAGCAAGATGGCAGACCTTCTTCTTGGATTCAACTGTTTGCGATACACGATTGTCACCGCCACCGTGATCAGGATATAGATCCCAACAAAAGCATAAACGGATAGTACTGCCGGTCCATATGTATACATTTGACTTTCATCCGCAAATATGTAAATTGGAAGCAAATAGATGACCAGGCTCTGAACTAAAAGCAGCCACATCAGTTTCATAGTAATTCTTCGATGTTCCTGCTCAGGATAAAGATCGCTCATCACATAAATAAGTGCGGACCATGCACCCCATATCAGAGTAATAATATAAGACTTACATACTGCTTCAACCAAAAAAAGTGAAAGAGACTCCCTAAACCGAATGGCAACCAGAGAGAGGATATCTCCTATTAAACTGACTGTTAATATGCACAGTACAGCGTAAAATACCTTTTCTTTGTATAATTGAAGTGTCTTGTGACTTTTATAAAAAACAATCAGCAGAAATAATATACATAAACCACATAGCTGAAACTGTATATTCATATTTTTCCTCCAGGTCTAAAGATGTTTTTTTTATTTTACCACAACTTTTCTTCAGTTGAAAACTCCTAAAAATGAAAAAGAAAAGAGATGGAACCTCTATAGAGTGAAACTCATTTATGAAATTGTTCTCATTCTCATTTATTCTTACATTTTCTCATAAAAAAGCTGAAAAACAATGTTTTCAGCATTATGCATACAACTGCAATTCATAAAGTTTTTTATAAATGCCTTCTTTCTGAAGAAGTTCTTGATGAGTACCCATTTCACGGATCCTTCCTTTATGCATGACAATAATATTATCTGCATGCTGGATCGTGCTTAAACGATGCGCTACCATGATGGTAGTTCTTCCTTTCATAAGAGTTTCAAGAGCATCCTGAATCAGATGTTCTGTTTCAGTATCTATGTTGGCAGTAGCTTCATCCATGACCAGGATCTTTGGATCAAAAGCCAAGGTTCTCGCAAATGACAAAAGTTGTCTCTGTCCGGCTGACAAAGAAGATCCACGTTCACTGACAGTTTCATGATACTGATTTGGAAGCTGTTCAATAAAGTGATCCGCATTGACCATATGAGCACATGTCTTTACGGTTTCTTCATCAATCATCTCATTGGACAAGGTAATATTGTTTTCAATGTCTCCTGTGAAAATAAACACATCCTGCTGCATCTGTCCAATCGCTGCGCGAAGCTGAGAGATGCTCAGATCTTGGATATCCACATCATCGATCAATATCTGTCCTTTCTGAATATCATAATAACGTCCTATCAGATTCAGAATAGAACTCTTACCGGCACCTGTTGCTCCTACAAAAGCCACTTTTTCTCCCGGATGAATCACAAAGGATACATCCTTTAACACATAATCATCATTTTCATAAGCAAACCATACATTTCTGAATTCGATTTTTCCTTTGATTTCATCAAGAATCGTAGGATTTGCTTTTTCCAGAATCGTATTTTTTTCATCCAGAACCGTGAAAATCTTTTCGGCACTGGCAAAAGCATTCTGCAATGTGGAGAACTGTTCCGCAAGATCTTGTATCGGTTCAAAGAAGTTTGCGATATAGTTGATGAAAACATAAAGGATACCAATCGTGATCGTCGTATCCAATACCCCTTTTCCACCTGTATAAAGAACGATGGCCAATGCTACCTGACTTAAAAAATAAATCATCGGACGGAAGATGGCAAAAACAGTCAGTTGCTGGATATTGGCGCGGTACAGATCCAGACTCTTATCCATGAATTCATGATATTTCATGTCTTCATTCGCAAAGATCTGAATCAGTCGCATTCCTGATATATTTTCAGACAGAAAGGTATTCAACGCACTGATCTTTGTACGGATCTTGCGATGAATCTTTCTGGAGAGTGTTTTAAAAACATAGGTCAGTACACCAATGATCGGCAGCATGATAAAAGAATACAGTGCCAGTTTGACATCCATGCTTAACATCACGACAGCCAGTCCAAGGATCTTGATCGAATTTCGGAAAAGACGGATAAGGATATTCGCATACATTTCATGAAGGCTTTCCACATCATTGGTGATTCGTGTTACAATGCGGCCCACCGGATGCGTATCAAAATAACGAAGCGGCAATGAATGCACATGATGAAAAAGTTCTTCACGAATCGTAAAGATAATTTTCTGTCCTGTTTTCTGGAGGATCATTGTCTGAACAAATGTCGCAATCATATTCAATACTAAGACAATCAGATACAGAATACCGATTTTCAGAATTCCCATGAAATCATTTTTGCGAAGTACGGACAATTGTTCCTGATTCATTTTTCTTCCGATCAGATCATCAAGCACCAGCATATCGTTGGTAACATAATTGACATCGATACCTTTTTGACTTTGCGCATACAGCCTTTCGCTTTCTTCTTGGGTAAGATCTTCAAAGTAATAATAAGAATCTTTCACCATGACAAGCTGAGTAAATGTTTTAGATTCACTTAAATCTTTGGAAAGATAGTTTCCTTCAAAGTAAAGATCACTTTTTTCAACGACCCCATAGGGTGTGTTATATCCTTCAATATACACATCGATGGCATTTCCTATCAGTATCGGACGAAGCAGTTCAAAGCCGGTAATGGCTAAAACAAGGAGCAATGATACGATCATTTCTCTGACATAAGGACGCAAATAGGAAAACAGACGCTTGAAGACACTTCCATTATATTGGATTTCTTTTTCTTCCATATGTTTTCCTCCTTACTCTTCACTGAGCTGTTTTTCCAGCTGCTGCTTCTCATACATGCTTCTGAAGACACCCTGTATTTCCATAAGTTCATCAAAGGTTCCATATTCACAGATTTTTCCTTCATCCAAAACAAGAATATGATCTGCATTGCGTACGGTTGAAATTCGATGAGCAATGATCAGTGTTGTCTTGTTGTGACGTTTGGCTTTAAGATTTTCAAGGATCCTGTCTTCTGTATCTGTATCCACAGCACTGAGAGAATCATCCAGGATCAGAATTGGCGCATCTTTCAAAAGAGCACGGGCAATGGCACAGCGCTGTTTCTGTCCGCCGGAAAGAGTAACCCCTCTTTCACCCACAACCGTTTCATACCCCTCAGGAAAATCCAAGATATTCTCATGAACGCAAGCTTCCCTACAGGCTTCCTGCACTTCTTCCAGGGTCGCATTTTCCTTTCCAAAAGCAATGTTGTGAGCCAGCGTATCACTGAAAAGCATGCTGTCTTGCGGAACATAGGCGATATTAGTTCTGAGGATATGCAAAGGAATCTTTTTAATATTCACTCCATCGATCAAAATCTCTCCCTGAGTCACATCATACAGTCTCAACAAAAGATTGACGAGGGTAGTCTTGCCATCTCCACATCTTCCCAGAATAGCCAATGTTTCACCCTGTTGGATGTCAAGATGAATGTCATGCAGCACATCACCATATTCATCTCCATAACTGAAGGATAAATGACAAAAGGAGATATTCCCTTTGAGTTCCTGAATATCTTCCGTATTTTCATCATCTTGGATATCCGGAATTTCATGAAATATATGACGGATACGGCCAATTGCTGCTCTTCCCTGCGAAAAAGAAGTAATACTGTCACCCAAAGCAATCATTGGCCAGACCAGCATTCCCAAGTATTGAGAAAAAGCAACAAAGCGTCCCAGTGTGATCTGCGCTGTAATTGCGAGATATCCGCCATAGATGATCGTAATGGCATAACTGAGTCCAATAATAAAATCCAAAAGTGGCATAAAGGTAGCCATCAATTTGACAACTTCCAGATTCTTTTTCATATTATGAAGATTTACTTTTCTGAAATTTTGTTCCTGTATCTTTTCTTGTACAAATGCCTTAATGACTCTTTCTCCTGTAACACTCTCCTGAACATAGTCACTCATGTTGGCAAAAGCTTCCTGTTTTTCCGCAAACTTCTTTTCAAAAGTTTCTCCAAAATAATAGCCGCCAATCGCAATCAGCGACATCGGGATCAATGTCAAAAGGGTCAACTTCAGATCCACATGAACCATCATTTTATATAAGACAAGTCCTGTCATGACCACCGCATCAAAACTAGAAATGACTGCCGGTCCAATCGCATTTCGAAGGGCTTCCAGATCATTGGTGAAATGTGTCATCAGATCTCCTGTTTTATGCGTATTGAAAAAAGTGGATGATAATTCTTCCAATTTTGAAAACATATCATTTCTTAGTTCTCTTTCAATTTTGCGAGATGTCCCGAAAATGAAAAAACGCCATAAAACACGTCCTACAGTAATGATCAGCGCACAACCTAACAGCGATATGATCAAAAGGAACACACCCTTTAAATCAAGTGTATTCCCGGCTAAACCATCTGTGATTTCTCCTGTGATCTGGGGAATAAACAGATTGACATAATCCACTATCAATAGCGTCAAAAGTCCTAACAGATATGGTATTTTGTATTTATAGATATACGGAAAGAGAACTCCTTTTTTCGACATAAGCCACCCCTAATAATCGTTGTTCATATTTTACCTCTATCCTTTCCATTTTACAATTCAAATTCTTAGCTTCTAGTTTGATCACGACAAAAAAAGCATCTGTCAAATGACAGATGCAATTAGATCTTATTTAATGATAGCTGGTAACCAGTGTTCATCTGGTTCAAGTCCCATCAGTTTCGCAACTGTGCTAGCTACGTTAGCTAAACCGAAGTCACCTTCTGCAATTTCCACATCAGCACCATAAATGATAAATGGAACTTTGTTTAATGTATGAGAAGTTTTGGCTTTTAATGGAGCCCCTTCCTTTTTAGGTTTTTCATACATTTCATCAGCGTTTCCATGGTCTGCAGTCACAAGCAGGATACCATTGACTTTATCCACCGCTTTTTTGATGCGAGCCAGATTCAAGTCAACACTTTCCACACCGATCACTGTAGCTTCATAGTTACCAGTATGTCCTACCATGTCACCATTAGGGAAGTTGGTACGTAAGAAATCATATTTATTGGATTCAATAGCTTCTACCAGCTGATCTGTGATTTCAGCACTCTTCATCCAAGGTCTTTCTTCAAATGGTACGACATCAGATTTGATTTCTACCCAGTCTTCCAGTTCATCAGAGAATTTCTGTGAGTTATTTCCGTTCCAGAAATAAGTAACGTGTCCATATTTCTGTGTTTCACTGATGGCATATGATTTCACACCATGTTTTACCATGAATTCACTCATGGTATGTTTGATCTTTGGTGGATAAACAAGGAAATGATTTGGGATCTTCAAATCGCCGTCATACTGCAGCATTCCGGCATACATAACATCCGGTACACGTACACGGTCAAACTTATCAAAGTTTTCATCATCAAATGCCAAAGAGATTTCCTGAGCACGGTCACCACGGAAGTTGTACAGTACAACACTGTCTCCATCTTCAATAGCACCAACAGGCTGTCCATCTTTCGCAATGACAAATGCTGGCAGATCCTGGTCAATAACACCTAGTTCCTTACGGTAGGTTTCGATGGCTTCTGTTGCTGTCGCAAACTGTCTACCTTCACCTAATACATGTGTCTTCCATCCTGCTTCCACCATTGCCCAGTTTGCCTGATAACGGTCCATTGTGATCTTCATACGTCCGCCACCACTGGCAATGCATGCGTGGAAGTTTTCATCATTGATGTTCTTCATGAAATCTTCAATTTGATCAATATACGTTAAAGCACTTGTTTCAGGAACATCACGTCCATCAAGAAGAGCATGAACACGAACTTCTTTTACACCGTCTTCCTTCGCTCTTTCAATCAAAGCCATCAGATGATTGATGTGTGAATGCACATTTCCATCTGAAAGAAGTCCCATAAAATGCATTTTTCCATTCTTGCATTTTTCAATCAGCTGTTTCCATGTTTCTGTTTCAAAAATATCTTTGGATTCAATGGATTCATTGACTAGTTTTGCTCCCTGAGAATAGATCTGTCCACAGCCAAGTGCGTTATGACCAACTTCAGAGTTTCCCATATCGCCATCACTTGGCAGCCCTACAGCCAATCCATGAGCAGCAATAGCCGCATGTGGGCAGGTAGCCATTAATTCATCTAAATTAGGTGTATAGGCATTTTCCACAGCATTTCCAAGTTTGTTTTCGCTGAGTCCAACACCGTCCATCACCACTAATACAACAGGTCTTTTCGACATATTTTTACCTCCGTTAAACAAGTATAATATATCACTTTTTTTGAAGATTCGCACCTCATTTACAGTATTATTTCCTTTTTTTCATAAGAAACGCGCTCTTTGAATACAATGAGTATCAAAAGGGGCGTGAAATCATGTGCGGCATAGCCGGTATATTAGATGCAAATCATTATCTTGAAAATCAAAATATTATCTTTCATTCCATGATTCAATCCATGAAGCATCGAGGACCAAGTGATGAAGGAATCTATCTGGAAGATCATGTGGCATTGCTTCACACAAGGCTGGCAGTAGTAGATATTGAAAATGGAAAACAGCCGATGACAAGACAGGGATGTGTGATTGTTTACAATGGAGAATGTTACAACACGGATGAATTGCGTGAACAGCTGAAAGAAAAAGGGATGGAGTTTTCCACCCGATCGGATACCGAAGTCATTCTAATGGCATATATTCTCTATGGAGAAAAATGTTTATCCATGATCCGCGGTATTTTTTCGTTTGCTATTTATAATTCAGAAAAAAAGACACTCTTTCTGGCTAGAGATCCTATGGGTGTCAAACCTTTATTTTATACCTTTGTGAAAGAGATATTTCTTTTCGCCAGCGAAATCAAAACACTGCTCTCACATCCACTGGTTCAGCCTGTGCTTGATGAACAGGGAATTCATCAGATTGCTTATCTCGGTCCCGGGAAAATACAGGGAAGTGGTATCTTCAAAAATATTTATGAACTGAAAAGCGGAGAATATGGTCTTTATGACTTCTCATCTCTTGAGATCCATTCTTATTTTGAAGTTGTCGATACTCCTTTTCATGATGACTTTGAAACTACGGTTAATAAAGTGCATGACATGGTGGTCGATGCGGTGGAAAGCCAGCTGGTTTGCGATGTTGAACTGGGTGCTTTTTTATCCGGAGGATTGGACTCTTCCATTCTGGTAGCCATCGCATCCAAAGCATTTCATAAACAGAAGAAAACTTTAAAAACCTTCTCTTTGGAATTTGAGGACAATGACCGCTATTTCATTCCCAGTCACTTTCAGCCTACTTCAGATGCCTTTTATGTCAATATCATGGTGAATACTTTCAAGACAGATCATACCCGTATTGTTTTGAAAAGCGAGGATCTGATCGATTCTATATATCAAGCAGTAGATGCACGAGATCTTCCGGGCATGGGAGATATTGATTCTGCTTTATTGCTTTTCTGCGAGAAAGTGAAAAAGCATGTCGATGTAGTCTTATCCGGTGAATGTGCCGATGAGATCTTTGGCGGATACCCATGGTTTTTTGATGACAATCCTTCTTATTTTCCATGGACACAAAATCTTCATTTCCGAAATTCCCTGCTGAATGAAAAATATCAGATCGATGTCGATGACTATGTCGGTAAGCTCTATCAGGAATCTCTGGATGTAACACCTTGTCTTTCTGAAAGAAGTGAAGATATTCATATGAAACAAATGACCTATTTAAACACTCACTGGTTCATGCAGACCCTATTGGACAGAAAAGATCGAATGAGCATGGCAGTTGGACTGGAAGCCCGAGTTCCTTTCTGTGATCCTGCTCTTTACTCTTATGTTTATTCTATTCCTTGGCATTTCAAACAATATCATCATCGTGAAAAAGGACTGTTAAGAGAAGCGATGAAAGATCTGTTGCCGAAGGAAATACTTGAACGTAAAAAAAGTCCCTTCCCAAAAACCCATCATCCACTTTATCTGAAAGCACTTCGTCAGGAGCTTGAAAAATTGCAGGATGAACCTTTATGGATCATTTTCAATAAACATGAAGTATTAAAACTGCTGGATGAACAAAGTTCTGTTCCTTGGTATGGGCAGCTCATGAATACACCTCAGACCATTGCCTATCTTCTTCAGATCAACTATTGGCTGAAAAAATATAAAATACAAATACAATAAACCTTTTTTATGTGTATAATAAGTACGAAGGTGAAATGATGGATATTAAAAAAACGATCACAAAGCAAGCCATAAAGAAAATTAGAAAAACAGAAGCCGGAAAAAAATCGATCCGTACCCTAACCATCACAGGAATGCTGGCAGGTGGAGGTCTTCTGACTCTTTTGCTTGCGAATCATGGGAAACAAATGATAGAAAGAGAGGAAGTCTGACTTCCTTTTTTATTGACATTCCGTTATAATGTCTAGCGGTGATGATATGACATATTTTCTAGTGTTTTTAAGCGGTGTATTGTTAGCCGCCATGCAAAGTTTCAACGGTAAGCTATCCACCTCCATTGGCATATATGGAACTAGTTTTCTGGTGCATCTCATAGGTGGAATTCTCTTGGCTTTTTATATTACGGTGATCAAAAAAGAAAAGATTCGATTGTATCCCATGCCGCTGTATGCCTATGCAGGAGGAATCTTTGGACTCATTTTGGTTAGTTTTACTTCTTTAACCATTGCTCATATCGGAAATGTCCTAACCACTGTTCTTACAATTACAGGACAGATCTTTCTTTCCATTCTTCTGGATCATTTCGGACTGTTTGGTGTCCAGCAGAATTCTTTCAATGTCAGAAGAATTCCTGCTCTCTGTTTGATTCTTTTGGGTGTTTTGCTCATATCCTTTGGAGGTTAATATGGAATTTGTCTATATACTTGTGGCACTTGCATTAGGCTGTGTCAATGTTTTCTCTCGTACACTGAATTTTCAGGCAACAAAACATCTCGGAAGCAATTCCGGATGTCTCATCAATTATATTGTAGGATCACTGGCTTCCCTGGCTGTCCTTCTTGTATATCCAGAAGCACGCAGCAGTATGTATGCCATGAGCGAAGTACCTATTTGGCTGTATTTGGGTGGTGCATTTGGTGTGGTTGCTTTTTTCCTGAATATCACATCACTGAATAAAATGAATCTGTTTCAGTCAGCCATCATTATCCTGATTGGACAACTATTGGCTTCATTTATCTTTGATTATTTCTTTGGTTATCCATTATCTACGATCAAGCTGATGGGTGTTGGCATCATGGTCATCGGTGTGATCTGGGACAGAAAGGTATCTTTAAAAGCATAAAGGAACGGCACATCCGTTCCTTTATTTATAACTTTTTCAGTTCTTCGATCAAAAGATCCACATTTTCAGGCTTGGTTGCCCAGCTTGTACAAATGCGAATGACATTTAAATCCTCTTTTTTCTCGATATGAGAAACCACAAATTTCTTTTCTAATTGTTTGGTTTGAGCATCCGTAAGACACAAAAACTGCTGATTGGTATAAGATTCATAGGCAAACGGAATTCCACATTCCTCACAAGTTTCTTTGATACGCATTGCCTGCTGGATGGCATGTTTGGAAATTTCAAAATACAGATCATTTTCAAACAGTTCATCAAACTGAATGCCCAGCATTCTTCCCTTTGCCAGCATGCCGCCACGATGCTTGATCATATAACGGAAATCCTGACGAAGTGCTGCGTTTGTGATCACAACCGCTTCTCCCATCATGGCTCCCACTTTAGTTCCTCCGATATAGAAAACATCACAAAGCTTTGCCAGTTCTTTTAAGGTCAGATCATTGGCAGGACTGGCCAGTCCATAACCCAAACGCGCTCCATCAATGAATAATGGTAGATGATAATGCTGACACACTTTATAGAGATCATTTAATTGTTTTTTTGAATACAAAGTTCCGTTTTCTGTAGGAAATGAAATATATACCATCCCCGGCTGAACGGTGTGTTCTTTAGAGGAATCGGACAAGTGGTTTTCCATGAGTC
>CAMEUL010000018.1 GCA_945938205.1 uncultured Traorella sp.
ACACGGTTATAGATTATTATAATACGCTCTCTCCGTGGTTACAATATTCTCAGAAAAAATTCTGAAGCATATATAGACGTCTAATTATTCAAATAGAACTACAAAATTCTATTGGTTAAACAATCAAAAATGGTAAGCTACCAACCACTTTATAGCGCTTGTGAAAACATATAAAGTTTAATTCGTTAACGTCCTGTTGTTTATCTGCAAATCTTGACATACTGAAAAGTCCCATAAATAGGGACTTTCTTTTCTCTTGCACTTATAAAGTTAACTAAAGCTTAATGCTAAGATAATTTAAAACTAATCAAAGACAAAAACAGAATCAAAATTCGATTATGTTTACTGTATCATAAACTTTTATCCACCAATTATCTTTGTCTTGGTTTTTATTCAAATAATCATACATATTATCTAATATAATTGACCAGTTTACACTATCACTTTGATTTTCATCTACTTTATTTCTAAGTTCACTAATAATTGACGAAATACCTTCTTTTCTGATAAGTTTTCCATCCACAAATTCAAGTTCTATCACATTTTCGTAAGCAAATACAGTTTCTAGTAATTCATAACCCATTCCTCTCCACGTTTTTAAACCTTTTCCAAGAATAATTTTACCAGAATAATTAATATGACAATTTATATTCTCATATTTGTGATATCCTTCTCTCTGTTCTTCATCAATTTCAGTTAGTTTGAATAATGATAATATTGCAAGAACTATGAAACTTCTTGGTTTTATTCCATTAATGCGAGGATATCCATTATCTTTCGTATGTATATATAAATCTTTTATCATTAACCCTTTATCATCAATGGAGTACCTTTCCCAATGTCCATCCCAACAATCTGTTGAAATCCATTCAGGTTCTAAGCCATAATCTCTTACATCAAAACATAATCTGTTTGAACATAATACAATGTCATATTCAATATTATCAATCACTAATGTATTTATTGGCCTTTTGTGTTGTCATCTATATCACCTAACACTATACTACCATTTTAAATGTTTAGATAAAATAACAAATTATAAGAAGTTGAACGAGTTCCACTTCATTAGTAAATTCCAATTATATCTTTACTATCAGTAATCTTGTGAAAATATAATAAAACTTAATTTGTTGCCTACCTGTTGCCTACGCATTCCAAACTATAGGTTTTTTGTACATCTTGACATACAAAAAAGCCCCATAAATAGGGACTTTTGTTTTCTCTTGCGATAATAAAATTAACGTTTTGAGAACTGAGGTGCTCTACGAGCTGCTTTGAGACCGTATTTCTTACGTTCTTTAGCACGAGGGTCACGAGTCAGGAATCCAGCTGCTTTTAATGCAGGTCTGTAGTCAGCGCTTGCTTCCAGTAATGCACGTGCAATACCATGACGCATAGCTCCTGCCTGTCCTGTGTATCCTCCACCATACACATTGATCTTCACATCAAACTGTCCTAAAGTTTCAGTCAGTTCAAGTGGTGAACGAACAACCATTCTTAAAGTTTCCAAAGGTAAGTATTCGTCTAATGTTTTTCCATTAACTACGATGTTTCCTTTTCCAGGAGTCATATAGACACGAGCAACAGAAGTTTTACGACGTCCTGTACCGATGTAAGTTACGTTTGATTTCTTTGTAGCCATATCTCTTCCCCCTATCCTTTAATTTCCATCACAACTGGTTTCTGAGCAGCGTGTGGGTGTTTGTCACCTGTGTAAACGAACAAGTGCTTTCTTTGACGGTCACCTAAACGAGTGTGTGGCAACATACCCTGGATTGCTAATTCTACCCATTCAACAGTGTAGTTTTCCTTCATCGTACGAGCTGTACGAGTACGTAATCCTCCACGGTAAGAAGAATGGTTGTAGTACTTCTTTCCTTCCATATCTCCAGTCATAACGATTTTGTCTGCATTGATTACGATTACATAATCTCCACAGTCAACGTTTGGAGTGAATGTTGGTTTGTGTTTTCCATGCAACACTGCAGCTACCTGAGTAGCCAGACGACCTAAAGTCTGTCCTGCACCATCAACAACGTACCAAGTACGTTCAACTTCTGCAGGCTTTAAAAATGTAGTTTGGCGCATAATATTTTTTCCTTTCAATTTGTAGTTTCCGGGGCTACAAGGCGAAAGTGCCTTCTTATATTTTACTTCAAAACATCTTTATGTCAAGTAAAATCGAACAATTTAATCATTATTTTCAGGATACTCAATAAACGTGATATCTTCTACCACTTCTACGTCCAGTTCCTTGAGTTTTTTCTGTGCAAAATGATACAGTGTAGTATCTTTTAATTGCCTTGGGGAGTGGGCATCCACACCAATGATTACCTTGTTGTGATACTGACTGGCAATTTCCCAAAATGCATCATGTGGATATTCCATCACACCACGTGACAAAGAACTTCCAAGTCCTGCCAGATTGTATTCCAATATGACATCATTTTCTTTGCAATACGAACAAATCGTATGAGCTGCCTGATCACACTTTTCATCCCAGCGTCTTCCTGAACGCATGAACAAGTCCGGATGAGCCAGATAACAGTAAAGTCCTGTTTCTAATCCCGCTATTGTGCTTTCCACATATTTTGTGAGCATTTCATCATCTCTTGTACAGCTTCCATTATAAAGATGATATTCATCAGTTTCATAATAATGATTGCCAAAGATCAAATAATCCAGATGATTCTTTTTAGTGAATTCTTTCATCCATTCCATGTAACGTGGGAAATATTCACATTCCAAACCAATTTTAATTTCAATCTGATCTTTATATTTTTCTTTCAGATGCAGGATGCTTTGATAATACTCTTCAAATTGAGACAAAGGCATACGCATATTCGCAACAAAATTACTGTCATATTTCCATGGGGTATGATCTGAAAATCCTAATACCTCATAGCCTGCTTCAATGGCAGCCAAGACATAATCCTCATCACTTCCTGAGGCATGCATGCATCTTCTTGTATGTGTATGAAAATTCTTCATAACTTCTCCTAATCATAATTAACTTCCACAAGATATAATCCTTTAGCTTCTGCTTTATACCGACAGACATGCTTGTCAGTAGCTTCCAGCATTTCTTTCACATCATTCACTTCCAAGTGATTGAGACCCACTTCAATGATCGTCTGGGCCATCATACGCACCTGATATCGCAAAAAGCCATCCCCTTTGAAAATCATGCGAATACAGTTTTCTTCTTCATGAACGCTGCACTCTGTAATGGTTCTGACCCTGCTTTTTTCTTCATGGATCTTGCTGGATGTGAAGCTTGTGAAATCATGACATCCTTCAAAAACATGAGCTGCCTGAGTCATGCGTTCAAGATCCAGTTTCCTTTTTTCCACATACATATAGTTTCGCACAAAAGGATCATCTCCATTCGTACAAATCAAATAATCATAACGTTTTGAAGTACAAGAGAAACGGGCATGAAAATCATCTGTTTCAAAAGTTACTTCACGGATACGTATATCCTTAGGCAGTAAACGATTCAGTTTGAATTTCCAGTCTTTCTCACTTAGATTCAAATCTGTGATGAAATGAAACACCTGTCCCAATGCATGCACATGGGTATCAGTTCTTCCAGATGCTACGGCTTCCACTCTTGTACAGTGATGGATCTGGTACAGAGTTTCTTCGATCTGTTTCTGAATGGTATTGGCATTCGGCTGAACCTGCCAGCCTTTATAATTGGTACCGTCGTAGCTGACAACACACTTTACAACCATATCATCATTCCAATCGTAGAGCCTAATACCAGAATACATACGACCATGAGAACTACATCTTTCATTTTTAAATGCAGCTGTTTATAGCGCGTACGGTCTCTGTTAGGCACATAGCCTCTGGCTTCCATCGCATTGGCTAATTCTTCTGCACGCTGATAACTGGAGACAAACAAAGGAACGATCAATGATAATACTGCCATGACCTTTTCCTTGATGCTTCCTTCCTCAAGATCCACACCTCTTGAAGTTTGTGCCTTGATGATTCGCTGTGTTTCTTCAATCAGCGTTGGAATGAAACGAAGAGCAATCGAAATGATCATCGCAATTTCATTGGCTGGTACTCCAATCTTTTTCAAAGGTTTCATCAGATCTTCCAGAGCCACCGTTAAGTCAGTAGGCTTGGTTGTTGCTGTTAAAAGAGTTGTGATCATAACCATGAAAATAAGACGCAATGCGATATAGCCTGTCTGAGTAAGAGCATTTGTATAAATAGAGAAACTGCCAATGGTGATCAAAGGATCTCCGCTTCTGACAACCAGCACATTGATGATCAATAAAACACCCAACATGAAAAACATGGGCTTCATGGCATTCCAAAAAAACTTCAGATTTAATTTTGAAGTATAGATACCAATACAAATAACAAGAAAAACTCCAATATATCCAAGAAAACCACTTGGAATAAAGATGGCAACCATCAAGGTCAGCATCGCAATCATTTTGGCTCTTGGATCAAAGCGATGCATGAAAGAATCAATCGGTATATATCTTCCCAGGGTAAAATTATTCATCGTTTCACCCCTTTCAATATTTCACGTACACATTCTTCAATACTTAATGCATCTTTCGAAATTTCAATTCCTTTTTCTTTGCATAAATCCTTAAACTGTAATAAAGCTGGTGGATTAATATGCAGCTGTTTTAAAAGATCACTGCTTTGAAAGAATTCATGAACATTACAGTCTTCAATGATCTTTCCATGATTCATAACGATCACACGCTGACAATATGTCATGACCTGTTCCATATCATGAGAAACAATCAAAACTGTTTTATGAAAGTCTTCATTGATTCTTTTAAACAGATCCATCATATCTTTGGCTCCCTTAGGATCCAAACCTGCTGTAGGTTCATCCAGTACTAAAATATCAGGGCCCATCGCTAAGATCCCGGCAATCGCAATTCTCCTGCGTTCTCCACCTGAACATTCAAACGGACTCTTCTCTAGATAGTTTTCATCAAGACCCACGATTTTGATCATTTCACGGGCTTTCTGTTCTGCTTCTTCTGCACTGACACCAAAGTTTTTAGGACCAAAAGCAATATCTTTTAAGATGGTTTCTTCAAACAACTGATATTCAGGAAACTGGAATACAAGACCCACCTTTTTTCTTAATTGTTTTAATCCATGACTTTTCACATTAGCTTCAATGATCTGATCCCCGATCTGGATCTTTCCTTCTGTTGGCAATAAAAGGGCATTGAGATGCTGGACCAAAGTACTTTTTCCACTTCCTGTTTCACCAATCAACGCAATCATTTCACCATCGGATATCTTGACATTGATATCACATAAGGCTACTTTCGCAAGAGGTGTTTTCGCATTATATTCATGACTCAGATTTATTATTTCAATTGGCATATTTCATTCACCAATCCTTCCAGCGTTATCTTTTTCTTTAACTTCACACCTTGCTTTTCAAATTCATTCGCAATTTTGAGTGAAAATGGAATATCAAGTTTCAGATCCAATAGTTCTTTTTCATGACATAAAACTTCTTCCGGCGTTCCTTCCATGACCACATGTCCCTGATCCAGTACGATCACATGATCACTTAAAGCTGCTTCTTCAATATCATGCGTAATGGAGAGAATCGTCATCTTCTTTTCCTGATTCAACTGATGAATCAGTGCATTGATTTCAGCTTTCCCCTGAGGATCGAGCATACTGGTGGCTTCATCAAAAATCAGGATCTGAGGATTCATAGCCAAAACACCGGCAATGGCCACTCTTTGTTTCTGGCCTCCACTTAATCGTGTTGGTTCTCGATCAAGATAATCCTGCATATTCACACTTTTCGCATATTTTTCGATAATGGTATTCATCTGAGAACTTTCTACAAGATGATTTTCTAAACCAAAAGCAATATCATCGGCAACCGTAGCACCAATGAACTGATTATCTGGATTTTGGAAAACAATTCCCACCTTATCACGAATCGTATAAAGGTTTTCTTGATTCAGTGTTAGACCATCAATGATGATTTCCCCTGATTTCATTTCCAAAAGACCGATCAAAAGTTTGGCAATCGTGCTTTTTCCACTACCATTATGTCCAATCAGTGTAGTATAACTTCCTTCTTCTACAGAAAAAGAAATGGCATCTACCGCATTTCTAGTATTATCATAAGAAAAGGTACATTCTTTTACTTCTATTTTTTTCATTTCTTCCTCCAAGTTGCCTATTTATTATACTTTATTGAAGGTAAGTTTGCAATTATCTGCCCTTGTATTTCAGGATGAAACTGAAAAAAGCCTCTTGCATGAGGCTAGTTTTCATAGTGAATCATGATTCTTACTTCTGATCGTATTTCTCTCTCAATTCACTCATCAGCTGTTTATCGTTTCGATATTCTTTCGGCTGATACTCTTTCATACCATTTTCAAAGACAAAACGAACATCTTTCTCAAATTCTCTGGCAGAAATTCTTCGAGCATTTTGACCTAGGACGATCAGCTGTTCGAGTCCATCTGAAGTGGCCACACTGACCTGATAATCTAACGCCAGTTCCTTCACTGTCTTTTCGATATAAGCATCCGCGGTTTGCGCTGTTTTGGTGTATACGATATGTATAGCTCCGTTATAGGTGCTAGTACCCGGATTTTCTTTCACTTTATAGGCATCAAATACTAAGATCAAAAGACAGTTTTTATACCCCTGATAACTTGACAAAAGATCGATCAAACGATCCCTTGCCGCTTCAAAAGATGTCAGAGAGATTTCTCTGAGTTCATCCCAGTCATGAATAATATTGTATCCATCTACTAAATAAGCCTGCTTCTTTAAAGATGTTTTCATTTCCACCTTATCCATGTTCAATTTCTGTTTTGGCTTTGGAATGATTTTAGGCGGACTGATTTTCTCAAAAATACGTAAAACTTCCGCATCATCCACCTTTCGTTGACCGTTTGCCTGATATGCCTGATAGGCAGATGGAACACTTGATTTAAGATGCATGTGTTTTTCCACTTCATCCCATGGAATGCGCACCTTAGCACCATTCTGGCAGAAAAGAGAATCACATGGATTTTCTAAATCACGATCAGGTGCATAGTTTTTCTGTTGGATAATATCATCTGCATCTTTACATTCATCATAGCCGGCTGGCATACATTCCAATCGTCCTGTACCTTTTGTATAATTAATGACTTCAAGTGCATAATCCTGCATTTTCTTTGCAGGTGCTTTTCCTGTCAGAACACACATTTCACCTTCATTTTCTTCAATCTGAAAGCTTCCCTGACGCATTTCAATATCATAGATTGCCTTGCTCATACAGGAAGAGGGAATCTGTAGCACAAAAGAAACATAAGGTTCCAATAAAACACTTTCGGCTCGTCTGAGTCCTTGTCGTACTGCACGAATCGTAGCTTCTGTGAAATCGCCACCTTCGGTATGCTTGAGATGAGCTTTTCCTGAAAGAAGCGTGATACGCATATCCGTAATAGAAGAGCCCGTCAAGACTCCTTTATGATCTTTTTCTTTTAAGCGTTCTAAAATAAGATGTTGCCAATTTTTTGATAGCACATCTTCACTGCACCTGTTTTCAATGACGATACCTTGCCCTCTTTGTAATGGTTCCAAAAGTACATGAACCTCTGCATAATGACGTAAAGGTTCAAAATGGCCCACTCCTTCTACAGTATTTTTAATAGTTTCCAGATATACCACTTCACCCTGATCAAATTCCACGGTTTCATCAAACCGGGTCTGGATGATGTTTTTCAGAATTTCAATTTGAACTTCTCCCATCAGCTGAAGTTCAATCTGTTTGGTTGTTTCATTATAGCGAATATGAAGTTGCGGATCTTCCTCATTCAGTGCTTGAAGATTTTTCATCATTTTGAATACGTCACTACCTTCCGGTAAGATCATACGGTACTTCATGTAACTGGTCAGTTGTGGGGACTGTAAAGCAACATCATATCCTAATGTATCATGAATCTGGATATGATCCAATCCACTGGCAGCACAGATCTCTCCTGCATGAACTTCTTGAACACTTTCATAACGGGACCCTGTATACAGACGAATCTGATCGACCTTATCCTCTCCTATTTTTTCTTTGACCTTTAAACAACCTCCCAATATCTTCATATGCACCCAGCGTTTGTTTTCTTCATGGGTAATCTTAAAAGCTTTTGCCTTAAAGGAATGTGAATAGGTCAAAGAAAGAGGAAATTCTGAAAGAAGATCTAAAAGTCTCTCCACATGATCATCTTTTAAAGCACTTCCAAACACACATGGAAATATTTTCTGTGTTTGAAAAGCTTCTTGAAGTTCACTCTTAGACAGATCATGATTCATATATTTTTCAAGATACTCATCACTCATCATTGCAAGATGTTCATAAGCATCTTGTTCATTCTCACTGACATCCACGATGTTTTCATCCATACTGTTCAGTTTTTCCAGCAGTTCTTCCTTTGAAAAAGGTGTAATATCCATCTTATTGACAAATAGAAAAGTTGGAATCTGATAATGGCGTAACAGTTTCCAGATTGTTTTAGTATGGCTTTGTACACCATCACAGCCATTGATGGTCAATACTGCCACATCTAAAACGGAAAGACTTCTCTCCATTTCACTGGAGAAATCAATATGGCCCGGTGTATCGATCAAAGTAAAATGAGTCTCTTTCCAATCAAAACGCGCTTGGCTTGAGAAAATTGTGATTCCACGATCTTTCTCCTGTTCATCAAAGTCCAAAAAACTGTTCTGATGATCGACTCTACCTTTTTTGCGTAGCACACGTGATGCATATAGAATACTTTCAGACAATGTCGTCTTTCCTGCATCCACATGAGCCAGAATTCCTAATACTAGATTTTTCATGGCTTCATTATAAAAAGAAAAGGAGAATTTTTCAATTCTCCTACAAAACTTTTCTTGATTGCCATCCTTCATAATGGCCATGATTTTTGATGGCCTGATTGGCAAGATAATACACATTCGCCAAAAGCTCACTGCGGTTGATTGGAGCGATATGTAACACACTCAACTGTAGAGGATTTTCTCCACGGGTCACCACATATCCTTTTTCAATCACATGCGCCTTAAATGCTTCCATGTCTTCTTCTGTCTTGAATTCCACAAAATGCTGAATGGGTCTTTCTTCATCCAAATTGTCTTCACTGCTGGCTAATTCTAAAATACGTGAGTCACTTTCTATATCCAGATGATGTTTCATCTGATCATCGATTTCATCGGTAATCGGATTTTCATGATCCTCACAGGCACAGTTTTTTTGGCACTCACATGCTTCTTTATTTTCATCCTGGCAGCAGCAAGATTCATTTTCTTCATCATGGCAGCAACATGTGTCATTTGTTTCCTCATGACAACAGCATGTTTCTTTTTTCTCTGAAAGAAGATTCAAGTTCTGATCTAAGAGTTCTTTTTCCAACTGTTCCTTTTTCAGTTTATAGGCAACCGCACCAGCAATACCACCCAATACTACAATTCCTGCTAATAGTTTTTTCATAAGTTCACCACTTTCTTTTGTTATTCTATCACATTCGTTTTCTTTTTTCTACTAATGGCCAATCCATCACCTTTATCCAAGAAGAGCGTATCATATTTCTCATTGTTTTTCAGATAATCAATATAGTTTCTGATTTTACGCACCAATTGTTTGAGATTTCTGGACATGGAATCTGTCGGATGTTCCACATAGCCGTGAAAAGAAAGATTGTCACTGACAATAATGCCCGTATCCTTGAGATTCTTTTCATATTTTTCAAAAAATCTTATATATTGTGCTTTTGCCGCGTCAATGAAAATACAGTCAAATAAGCCTTCTATTTCACATTCCAATGCATCGGCATGTAGGATTTCGATTTGTGATTTTAAACCGCTTTTTTCAATATTTTCCACTGCTTTCTGATATCTTTCATCATCACGTTCAATAGTCAAGATATGAATTTTTGGATCCAAGGATGCCAGACAAATGGCACTGTAACCAATGGCACTTCCAATTTCCAAAATCGAATATATCTCATTTCCTTTCACAAGATCTTTAAAAAATTCAATGCCTTCTTTCTGCATGATGGGTATATCATATTCAGCTGCATAAATTTCCATTTCTTTCATTAAATCATTCATACAAACATTATAACATATTCCAGCAATAAGAAAAAAGAATCCGTTTGGATTCTCTCATTTTTTTATGAATTCTATTTTCTTTATATTTGGGAAAAGCCAGTCCAGATCCGTACTCACCAGATTTTCATTTTCTTCATTGAACTCAATTGTAAAGGTCAATTCATTGCTTTGAAGCTCATATACTTTGGTTTTAGAATAGCCACTCTTGGTAATCTCTTTCAAATATCCGTTTATCAGCAGGTCCTGTTCTTGGTAAAGTTGTGCAAACTTTCCGTTATCTCTGCATTCAATTTCTAAGATAAACATTTGATCATACATGATGGACTGATAGATTCCCTCAATGGATTTTGGCGCAAACATTTTGGGAAGCAAAAGAAACAGACATACGACCAGAAGACATATATTTATAAACACGGAAAGAAAACACTTGTTTTTCCATTTGTTTTTTTGCGGTTGAATATCAATTGCCTGTACATTTTCAGAGAATACCAGTGTATCCAAAGATACCTCAAACAGTTTTGACAGGGATATTAAATTATTCGTATCCGGCAAGACCTCATCACATTCCCATCGGGAAACCGTTTGCCGAGTTACCTTGCACTGTTCTGCCACTTTTTCCTGTGACATCCCCTTAATCTTTCTTTGATTTTGAATGTTTTTTCCTAAACTCATAATTCCACCTCCATCTACATATTACTTGGCTGTGCTTAAATCCGCCACCACATCTATGAAAATCCTGCAACATTTATGATGCAGGATATTTCTGATAGAATTTCTTTACAAAAATGGATCCAAGTTTGGAGATTACAAGAAGCATCGCAATGATGACAACTGTTTCTAAGAAAATCTGATTCAGCTGAACAGATTGAATACTGAGAACCTTCTCAAAAAAGAATAAGCCGATAGCAATGCCGATATAAGCAAGCACAAGGATCACTTTTCTTAAGGTGGTAAATGGATAAGAAACCTTCGTTAAAACAATACATCCATTCAGTGCAATCGTAATGACACATAACTGTGTGATCAAAGCAGCATCATAGCCTTTCATGCTTCCCAAAAGTTCAACCAATAGGATACATACAATTACACTGATTCCTGCCGGCAATGAAATACTTAAAATATTTTCCATGAATTTCTTTTCGACACGATTTCTGTTTGGTTCTAATGCCATAAAAAAGGCCGGAATTCCTATCGTAAAAGAAGAAACGAAAGTCAGATGAATCGGAACAAAAGGATATTCAAATGGTA
>CAMEUL010000019.1 GCA_945938205.1 uncultured Traorella sp.
TTTCACATATCTAGTAAAGCATTCAATGGTTCTGGCATCTTTCCATGATCCCCATTTGTTGGTTAATCCAACAGGTGTTTCATAGTGAGATAAAGTTACAAGTGGTTTGATGCCGTATTTAGCGCATTCGTCAAATACATCGTCATAGAATTTCAAACCTGCTTCATTTGGTTCTTCTTCTAATCCGGTTGGGAAGATTCTTGTCCAGTTGATAGACAAACGGAAAGTCTTAAATCCCATTTCGCCAAACAAGGCAATATCTTCTTTATAGCGATGAAAGAAATCAATACCTTCATGACTTGGATAATCATAACCTTCAAAGCATCCAAACTGAGCTCCTTCAGGTGCATTGACCGTAAACATCATTTCAGCCTTCACTTCACCTTCTTTGGTTTTGTAAGTTACCATTCGAGGTGTTGTACGTGATCCACGTGTCACACAGTCAGAAGAAGAAAGTCCTTTTCCGTCTGCATTATATCCACCTTCAAACTGATTGGCAGCGGTGGCACCACCCCATAAAAATCCTTTTGGAAATTTTAACATAATAGCCTCCTTTATAAACAATAAAGGGAATATTTTCATTCCCTTTCTAAATCAGTCTAATTCTTCCCCATTGGAAGCAATGACTTTTTTATACCAGTAGAATGAATCTTTACGATATCGTTTCATTTCTGCTGTTTTTGCCTTTTCATCATCTTCATCACGATCTACATAGATGAAACCATAACGCTTGGTGATTCCTTCACGTGTAGATACGAGATCGACGGCACTCCATGGACAGTATCCCATGATATCTGCACCTTCTTCGATGCCTAACTGCATCTGACGAATGGTTTCGCGCAAATGTTCGATGCGGTAAGTGTCATGAATACTGCCATCTTCTTCAAGTTTATCCGGACGTCCATAACCGTTTTCAGTAATCAGCACTGGCAAATGATAACGGTCTGTCAGTCTTCTGGCTGTCACACGGATACAGTAAGGATCATAGGAATTACCATCGACTGAATTCTTAGGGAAGTATTCATTTTTGCTCGCTCTTCCGACTCCCGGTTTATCCATGAGTGCCATGAGATAACTCATATTGCGGTTATCGGCATTTTCAAGTGAACTTAGATCCTGCTTGTAGTATTCGAGATATTCTGTTGTGTCATTTCCATAACAGTTGAATCCAATGAAATCTGGATGACATTCCTTCATGGCTTCAAAATCACCTTCATGTACATCCAATACGACATCATTCATTTCAAAGTATTTCAGGACACTCTTTGGATATTGTCCGAATACCAAAGCATCTAGATAAAAATTGTTTCTTAAGTCATCCATATTCATGGCAGCAATCATATCAAGTGGATTGCATGTCTTTGGATAGGAAGATGTAATATTAGGAGCTGGTCCGATTTTTGCACCCGGACACATTTCATGACAAAGTTTGATTGCCTTAGCCTGAGCTACCAACTGAATATGAGCTTCATTGTAGAGATCGTTTGGCGTATTGAATTTTCCGCTTCCGCCCAGCATGTCAAAGGCACCAAAGAAAATCAGCATATTCTGTTCATTATATGTTAACCAATACTTCACATCTTCTTTGTAGTTTTCAAAAAGAATGCGACAGTAATTCAAATAAGCATCGATCATTCTGCGATCTTTCCAGCCGTCATATTTGTCTTGTAAGGTCAATGGTAAATCAAAGTGGAAGATCGTCACAACTGGTTCAATACCATATTTATGGCATTCTTTGAAAACATCTTTGTAGAAATCAATTCCTTTCTGGTTGATTTCTCCTTCTCCATCCGGCAGGATGCGGCTCCATGAGATCGACATACGATATGCCTTGAATCCCATTTCAGCCATCAATGCAATGTCTTCTTTGTAATGATGATAGAAATCACTTGCATAATGGAAGGAGCATGTTCCGGAATTGAGAGGCTTGACATCCCAAATGGACAATCCACGTCCATCACAGTCATATCCACCTTCAATTTGTGCGCTTGAAGAACTGGCTCCCCACAAAAAATCCTTAGGGAAAGGTTTTGTTTTATATGTCATACGTACTCCTTTTTTAAAGAAGGCAAGGGAGAACCTTGCCTTTTCGATTATTTTAACTTAAATTATTCAGCTTCAGCAGCTGCAGCAGCTTCCTGTGCAACTAACTGTTTTTCATAGACTTTCAGGAATGGATACCATACAAGTCCTGAAGGGATGATCATCAAGTAATCCCAAATAGCCTGCTGCCATCTGAATGTACCTAAGAAGCTAGCAAATCCCATAGGCATTAATGAATAGATAGGAACGAATGCTGGAATTAACCAACCTACCTGGTAAGCAAAGTAAGCAAGCAGCATTACCAAGAGTGGGTTCAAGATATAAGGGATAGCTAAGATAGGGTTGTACATGATTGGCATACCGAATGTTACAGGTTCGTTGATTCCAAACCATCCTGGTACCAATCCAATACGAGATACGGCTTTGATCTGTTCAGATTTTGAACGGAGTCCAAGTAAACATAATGACAATGTGTTACCAGTACCACCGGCAATAGCCAACTGTCCGAATAATGCAACTGGGAAGAATTTCAATGCTTCAATTCCACCTGCCTGATAAGCAGCAACGTTGTAAGCAGTAGCTTCCATCATACTTGCCATCAATACAGAGTAAACGATCATTGTTCCATGGATACCGAATACCCACATCAATAAAGCGAAGAAACCAATCACAAACATACCTGGAACAGATGTTAATGCTGACAATGGAGCAGCAAGAACAGCCATGATTGCTGAGCAGAGGTTCAACTGTCCGTTTGTAGGAAGTAAGATAGCTAAGTTAGCACCATAAACGATTACAACGCTGAAGAATAAAGGTAAGATAGCGTTGAAAGAGTTCTGTAATGATGGTGGACAAACATCTGGCATCTTGATACGAATGTTCTTAACAGCACAGAAGTGTTCGATCTGTACAACAACGAATACGATGATGAAACTTGCGAACATACCTGTAGCTCCGAAGAAAGAGTTAGACATTGCAGTTCCACCAGCTTCAGTAGTCACTAACTGACCACCAGCAACTAACATGAATACTACTAAACAGTCAATAGCCACCAATAATGGGGATTTCATTTTTAACTGTTTTGCATAGTTATAACCAATACCAACAACGATCCATAAAGTAATGCAGTCCATTGTATAAGTATATGGCAAGTAAAGAATTTTATAAATTTCTGATCCATTTTCAAACAAACCAAGCATTGGTCCTACAACGCAGATGATAGTAGCAATGGCTCCGACCATGATAACGGCCATAGATCCCATCATACCAGCCTGTAAAGCACTTAAGAATTTATTGCTTCCTAATTTCTGTCCGAATTCCTGCAGTTTCACAAGAATCGGATTATTCATAATGTTATCCATATTTTCCTCCTCTTATAAATAACGATTATTTCTGGCTATATAATTTATTAGCCAATTTCATAATGTTTGGGCAATTGGCAACCGCATAATCAAATGAAGGAATTGTGTCACAAGGCATCCCTGTTGTTTCCTTAATTTCCTTCAAACGGTAGCTTACCTGAGGTCCAACCATAATAATGTCGTAGTTTTTGTAAACATCAGGATATTCACTTAATCCTACCGCATTAATAGAGTTGTCTTCTCCTTTTTCAGCCCAGTATGCTTCCAGTTTCTTCATCAATAATCCTGTAGACATACCACCCGCACAAACCAATAAAATTTTCATTTCCTTTTCTCCTTTCTATTTTTTGTCTTTGTAAAGTAAAATGAGTTCCTTGATCAGCTCTGCTGCCAGCATACTTGTCATTAAGTGGTCCTGAGAGTGAATTAATAAAACGTTAATGTCCGTTTTGTTTCCATTTGCTTCCGCAAACAGTAATTCAGTCTGAGCCTTGTGAGCAAGTGTTGCTGATTCATTACTCTTCTTCATGAGTTCGTCAGCTTCTTCAAAGTTCCCTTTCTTTGCTTCTTCCAGTGCTGCAAAAGCAAATGAACGTGCATCACCTGAATTGGCAATAATGTTCATCGACACCAGTTCTGTTGGGTTGTCCATATATCTTTCCTCCTTTACTTTACGAGGCGCTTTCGCGCTTACGATGCTTAGTTTAATGTATAAAAATTTTTTGTCAAAACGCTTACATTTTTGTGTTTATACAGTATTTTGCTAGTTTATACATTGTTTTCGACTGATAATGAACGTTTTTTCCCTCTTTTTTCACATTTTATAAGTTTGTGTATAATTTTTTCTCCATTGTTTCATTTAGTGTTTAATTGGTTTCCTTGACCGTATATGATTTTCAAATCACTTTTGATTTTTGATACTTCCTATCATTTAAAAACAAGGCATGATATAATACAGCCATGAAGATTATTAGAACATTGAAAGTCACTCAAGATGAATTTTTTGATTGTCTTGAAGAAAACCTTGTGAATACTGTCAACAAGGAATCCAAAAGCCCTATCAGCATAAGTGACATCAAGAAAGGATTAAAATACAGCAAGAATGAAGATGATGTCTATGCACGTACCGATTTCACAATATTAGAATATGAACGTGGAAGACTGTATAAATCAAAGATCAAATCCATGTCTGATTCCATTGTCATGACCTATATGACAAAAACAACGGATGATGGACTTCATGTTACCTTTGAACAGAGTATTTTAAGTCATGAAACAAGAAAACAGGGAAAATTCATGAAAAACTTCAGTGAACTTGTTTTTCTCAGCCGTATGAGTAATCAATTATATGATATGCAGCATAAAATATTTAAGAAGAGAGAAGGTTTAACTGAAAAGGACCTTGCAATGCCTCAAGACCCTTTAATGAAACACATCACGAACAAATTAAAGAAGAAAGGGAAATAAAATGGAAAAGAAGGCTGTCAAGATCGTAACGATTGGTGGAGGTAGCAGTTATACACCAGAATTAATGGAAGGCTTTATCAAACGTTATGATGAACTTCCTATCAAAGAAATCTGGCTTGTCGATATTGAAGAAGGAAAAGAAAAACTGGAAATTGTCGGAAAAATGGCACAGCGTATGTGGGATGCATCTCCTTATGATGTGAAAGTACATCTGACATTAAACAGAAGAGAAGCATTGAAGGATGCGGATTTTGTAACCACTCAATTAAGAGTCGGTTTACTGAATGCCCGCATCAAAGATGAAAGAATTCCATTGTCTTATGGCATGGCCGGTCAGGAAACCAACGGGGCTGGAGGTATTTTCAAAGCCTTTAGAACCATTCCGGTTATTTTGGATATCGTGGAAGATATGAAGGAATTATGTCCAAATGCCTGGCTGATCAATTTCACCAATCCAAGTGGTATGGTAACAGAAGCTGTCATCCGTTATGGACATTGGAATAAAGTCATTGGTCTATGCAATGTTCCTGTTGGAAGTATGCTGATGGAACCAGCAATGATTGGAAAAACAACCGATGATTTGATTTTCAAATTTGCCGGACTGAATCATTTCCACTGGCATAAAGTGTATGATAACAACGGAAATGATATGACAGCCCAGATTATTGATAAAATGTATACTGAAAATTCCGGGATGCCTGCAAATATCTTCAAAGTAGATTATATTCGTGAACAGATCGATCAAATGAATATGGTTCCTTGTCCATATCATCAATATTATTATAAAGAAGAAGAATCATTGGCTCATCTTTTAGAAGAATATAATGATCCTGAAAAAGGTACACGCGGTCAACAGGTTAGAAAAACAGAAGAAGAATTATTTGAATTATATAAAGATCCTAATCTGGATCACAAACCTGAACAGCTAGCAAGACGTGGAGGGGCTCATTATTCTGATGCAGCCTGTGAAACCATTGCTTCCATCTATGCCAATAAGAATACCAATATGGTCGTTTCCACATTGAACCGTGGAGCAGTAAGTGACCTTCCAAATGATTGTGTTGTAGAGGTTTCTTCACTGATTGGTGCTATTGGTGCTCAGCCTTTAGCATTTGGATCCTTGCATCCTGCAGAAAGAGGCTGGCTGCAACTCATGAAGAATATGGAACTTTGTGTCTGTGAAGCTGCTGTAACAGGTGATTATGGTGTAGCCCTTCAGGCATTCATTTTAAATCCACTCATTCGTTCTGGAAAAACAGCTCAGCGTATCCTAAATGAACTATTGATTGCACACAAGAAATATCTGCCACAATTCAAAACAAAAATTGAAGAACTTGAAAAAGCAGGAGTTACCATCAAAGATGATGTAGCCCGCAAGCTTACAGAACAAGGATACTAAGTCATCGCAAGATGACTTTTTCTTTATTAAAAAAGAAGCCGTTTTTGGCTTCTTAGATTTTTCTTAAAATCATAATGATCGTTGCAATTTCATTGTCATCAATGAGGACCTTAAATGCTTTTTCTAATATCTTCAGCATCTTGCTCAAGATACGATAATCTTCATTATAAGCATTGAGAATTCGATCTGTATCCTGATTGTGTCGACTGTTTTCTCCTGAAAGAAGACGTTCGATCAGACACGACAAATGCATGAACAAACCGAGTCGCTGATCTTCAGATAATCCGTAAATAATCGACAGTTCATCAATGAGTGGCGGCATGACCATCTTCAGTTTCGCAATCGATACAAATCGACACTGTTCTTCCAGATGCTGATACATTTCATGATAGTTAAAGGATGTGGCACTGGTAGGTTCAAACATAAGGATACGATCCAGATCTTCTTTGGAGTTTTCAAAGACAGATGCAATCGATATAAATGGAATTCCTAAAAGTTTTGGATCATATGTTCCAACAAATGCATGAATTTCATAAGTCTTTTTCAGTCCCATTACTTCCTTAAGAAGTGCATTTCTATCAGAAATAGAAAGAGCAAATACTTTCATATTCAATTTTGAATACTGGTCAATATAACTCTTGAGCTGAGTGGCTCCTCCTTCACCGGTATGACATAAGGTAATAATTGCCTCATTATGTTTTTCGTTATTAGAATTGAAATGACTGATTTCACGATTGGCCATGTGGAAAACATAATCAATATCACTTTCCATGGTACATTTACGTGCAATGTCAATTCCAATAAGAGTGATAGGAATATTCATGCATCGGATCTTCACATCACATTCTTCTGAAATCGTATCGATCATTGTCTTAATGGATCCCATATCATAAATAACAATGACACCTTTTCCATGGTCAATCTTCAAGATCAAAGACTTGATTTCCTCCATGGCTTTACTGGTTTCCATTCCAAGATCCATATCATAACTGTACGCATTCTGAGAATGAGTGAGTGTATTGGTAACTTCCATCAATGATTTAGCCGTACCATTTCCATGCATGATGTAAAGGAGGACCGGATGTTCCTCTTCCTTGCTGTCTTCCGTTTCTATTAAGAACATGGTAATCAGCACCATCTCTTCAGTATCCAAATTGATGTCAAACTGTTCTTTCAGTTTTCCCGCAAACTGTACAGAAGAAGCGTACTCTTTTGGGAAGTTTTGGATCGTTGATACGATCTGTTCATTGGATACATGCTGATGTGTGGAATTGGATGAGATCAAAGCATTCACATGCAGACACAATCCATAAAAGACACTTGGCTTATAATCACGATTGAATTCTTTCTTGCAGGCATCTAAGAAAATCGATACGATAGAGATAATCTTCTTGTCTACAATTTTAGATAATTGTTCCAAATTTCTAGAATCATCTTCATAAGTACTGTAGCTGTAGCTATATTGATTAAACAGTGTTTTGATATGATTATTGATAACACTTTCGATGCTTACAGGATTAATACCTCGATTATAAAGTTCATCATATTGTGTTTTGATGTTATTATAGAGATTTTCTGAATTACGATTCAGATACCCTTTCGATTTATCATAAAGGATATATTTCTCCATGCCCAATAACTTATCAATTTCCTGGGCATTGTCTTTCAGTTTTAATAGATTTCTTTTAATCTGACGGTTAAAATCATTCAAATAGACATTGATACTTTGATTTGCATCACTGACCACTCGCACATAAGCATTGGCACAGGCGGACTTGATTTCAATTTCCAGTTCTTTGACATTATACGTGTATTCACTTAACAGAAGCGCTTTGATGGCATCAATCGATACCTCGATGGAACGATCTGAGTTAAAGGCTTCAATAGAAAAGAAATGATTGATCAAATCGAATTTTTCTTCCAAAGGTCTTTCCTTCAGTTCCGGAAGTTCAATTACAACAGGAATTCGACGATTGAGTTGTGACATATTCTGTGGAGAGCAAGCTAGCACTAAAGCAACATCACTGCAGTCGATAAATTCACTATTGTCTTCTGAATAAATCTTTCCAGTTTCAAGAAATACAAAGATACGGCTTTGCTGTTTCGCATTCAAAAGATCAAAGTAATCAATGAACAGCATACCACCTTTAGCACGAGCAAAATAGCTGTTCTCAAGGTTTCCGTTTTCTCCAAAAAGATCATCATTCAACGCAGATACATTTTTGGAATAATGAGAACAGTTAATTTTGATATAGACTGCATTCTCTTTTAATATATGATGCTCCTTTGCAAAGCGAAACATCATATAAGCAAATGATGTCGTACCACAGCCGGATTTACTGGACAAAAGAACATTTAATGTTTTTCTTGGATAAAGAATAGCAGCTTTTGCCAGCTGAATGGCATTACGTAAACTACCATTACATCCAATCAATTCATTCCAACAGTCTTCATTTGTATTATCACAAGATTTGTCAGGAATTTTATATAAGACAGGACGAGTATTGGTTTTGATCAGTTTTTCTTCTTTCACCAATTCATTCAACAAAGCACTGACATTGGATCGCTGCATATTCAGTGCTTCGGATATGATCTTGGTTTCAACACCTTCTTGATTATTTTTGGAATAGATTTCTTGTTGGATGAATTCATAAACAATTTCTTTCGTTGTTTTCATGACAGACTCCTTTATACACATTATGCTATACACATTATACACTATCATGATTTAAAAAAGCAAAGGAATCCTTTGCTTAGTTTTCAAAATGAATTGGATAATTTTTTGTACATTCCAGAACTTCCTGACGAATCTTGTCGAGTTCTTCTTCATTATCACGGTTTTTGATAGTTCGGCTGATCCAACGGCCCAGCTGTCTAAATTCTTCTTCTTTGAATCCACGAGTAGTCATGGCTGCACTTCCTAAACGAATACCGCTGGTAACAAATGGTTTTTGTGTGTCAAATGGAATGGAATTCTTGTTGCAGGTGATGCAAACACGATCCAACAGTTTTTCAGCTTCTTTGCCTGTAACGCCAAAACTTGACATCACATCGACAAGCACCAGATGGTTATCCGTATCTCCACTGACAATTCTAAATCCTTCTTCCTTTAAAGTGTCACACAGCACTTTGCAGTTCTTGATGATCTGTTTCGCATATTCTTTGAATTCCGGCTGTAAAGCTTCATAAAAACAAACGGCTTTCCCGGCAATCACATGCATCAAAGGTCCCCCTTGAATGCCTGGGAAAAGATGTTTATCCAGATCCTGAGCATATTTTTCCTTGCAAAGAATAATTCCTCCACGAGGTCCTCTTAATGTCTTATGTGTTGTAGATGTCACAAAATCACAATAAGGAACCGGACTAGGATGTAATCCAGCCGCAACCAGCCCTGCAATATGCGCCATATCCACCATCAGATAAGCACCTACTTCATCTGCGATCTCTCTGAATTTTTTGAAATCGATAATGCGTGAATAAGCACTGGCACCAGCAACGATCAGTTTTGGTTTTTCTCTTTTCGCAATTTCTAACACTTCATCATAATCGATCATTTCTGTTTCTTTGTTTACACCATAGCTGACAAAGCGATAAAGTGTTCCGGAGAAATTCAAAGGATGTCCATGTGTCAAATGTCCCCCACTGTTCAGATCCATTCCTAAAACCGTATCTCCCGGATTTAAGATCGTAAAGTACACCGCCATGTTGGCTTGACTTCCGGAATGTGGCTGCACATTGGCATGTTCTGCACCGAACAGTTCACACAAACGATTTCTTGCCAGATCTTCTACTTCATCCACGTTGACGCATCCGCCATAATAACGTTTGTTCGGATAACCTTCCGCATATTTATTGGTCAATACGCTTCCTACTGCTTCTAACACATCTTCAGAAACATAATTTTCTGAAGCAATACACTCGATATTATGTAATTGTCTTTCCTCTTCTTTTAAAATGGCATTTTTGATTGCTTGATCTTTCATTTAGCTTCCTCCCATACTTTTAAAATTTCTTTTTCTGTCAAAAGTCCTTCTCGTACCATCTTGACTGTATTGTCACTTACATCCACAATCGTTGAAGATACCCCTTTGGCACATTCTCCTTTGACGATCATGTCAATATTTCCTTCAAAATCATTTCGCACCTGTTCGAATGTGACTCCTGTTGGCATACCGGACAAATTGGCACTGGTCACCAGCAAAGGTTTTCCGATTTTCTGAATCAGTTTTAAAATGAATGAATCATCCGGCATTCTTAAAGCAATGGTTTGAAAACCATTCGTGACAGAATCCGGAATATTTTCCTTTTTCCTTAGGATCATCGTAAAGCCACCCGGCATGAAATGATGAGCAAGCTGTTCTGCTTTTTCATCCATATAAGCCACTTGATGAATCTGTTGTATGCTTGAGATCATCATTGGAATAGGTTTATTTTCCGGTCTTCCTTTGCTGAGTTTCAAACGACAAAGCGCTTCTTCATCATCCCACATAACACCCAGTCCATAGACCGTGTCGGTAGGAAATGCGACAACACCTCCATGTTTTAGACAATTTTCGACTTTTTCCAGTTCTTTTCTTTCTACAATTTCAGTTTTCATAGATATAGTTTATCATATTTTTCTAATGATGGAAGTGTTTTGTTTGACTTGCAGATAGATGCATGGTAGAGTGTAAATGTAATAAGAAATAAATTGCTCACATATGAAAGTACGGGAACTATTTATTTGAGTTATGATGGAACGTATTTTCATATGTTTTTTATACACTCCCTTATTATAGAAAAAGGAGGTACTTATGAGTACAGGTACAGTAAAATGGTTTAACAGTGAAAAAGGATTTGGATTTATCAGCATGGAAGGAGCAAAAGATGTCTTCGTACATTATTCAGCTATCCAGGCAGATGGATACAAAACACTGGAAGAAGGAGCCAAGGTCAACTTTGAGATCGTTAAGTCAAATCAAGGCGATCAGGCAAGAAACGTTACAATTCTTTAACCTAAACTAAAAAAGGGGCTGTAAAGAAACCTAAAGAATAATTTAGGAAGCTTACAGCCTTTT
>CAMEUL010000020.1 GCA_945938205.1 uncultured Traorella sp.
ACTTTATATCTGCTGGTGGGCATCCTTTCATTGTTTCTTGGATGTATTGGAGCTTTTTTGCCTTTATTGCCATCTTTTCCGTTTCTTCTCTTAAGTGCAACATGTTTTGCGAAAAGTTCCAAACGTCTTCATCATTGGCTTGTGGAAACCGACATGTATAAAAATACGGTCCTTCCTTTGAAAAAAGACAAAAAGATGAAGTTCAAGAATAAGTTGATCATCATGATCAGTGTGACTCTTCTTATGAGCATCGGGTTTGTGATGATGCATGAAGTGCTCATTGGACAGATCATTCTGTTAATGGTGTGGCTATTTCATATGTTTTACTTTCTCTTTAAAATGAAAACCATCCGATCATGAACCAAAGAGGACGTTTTTCATAGTCTAAAGTGGAGGTAACTATGACAAAAATATTGGTTTATGATGAAGCAGATGATAAGATGTTCACACTTTATCGGGATGAAAGTGATCCTATGCCTTACTCCTATGACAGAACCTTGCTGGTAAGAGAGTTTCGCGGATCCTCTCGAAGTCCTCTTCTTTATACGACTGTTCGGGCGATGGAAGCATGGAATGCTACACGAAGGACGTATGGAGGCCCGATACCGGTTGGCTATGCTTTCAAAAGAATCTGGGAAGGAGGCCATGGACAGCAGTCTCAGCATTATGCCGGTGTTTCTTTCGATGTCGGACAGCGTCTGACACAGGCACAGCGAAACGAAATTCATCGCATTGCCAGACAATTGGGAGTTTGGGGATATGTGGAACCATTAAACATGACACCCACTTGGGTTCACTTCGACAGGCGTTATGGCGTAGGAGCCTGTTCACCCGGAAGTGGTTATCCCTTGGTAAGAATGGGAGATACTTCCACCTATGTCATCATCCTTCAAGATGCACTCAATGCCTTGGGTTATTCTACTCAATACTTGGATGGTATCTTTGGAATGAAAACTCGCGATGCTTTGATTACCTATCAACGCGATAATGGTCTGGTGGCGGATGGCATTGCCGGATGTAACATATGGCGTAAGATCGTTTCGATGGTTGTCGGTATCGGCCGTACCCCAACGGTCATTGATTAAGTCCGAATATACGGACTTTTTTTGTCACTTTTTCAATATTTGTTTTGAATTTTGATATAATAAAAAAAATAAAAGTTCTATCAGAGAGAATAACGAATAAAATGAAAACGGATAGAATAAAGACAGGGAGATGATACAATGGGATTTTTTATTTGGATGATGGTTGGCATTGTCTTTATTCTGATTGGCTTGAAATGCTTTAAAAAAGAAACACCGGTACGTGTTTGGTCCAATGAGCCTGAAGAAGTGCGTGTGGAGGACATAAAAGCGTATAATGCGAAAGTAGGGAAAATATGGTGTGTTTATGGAATTCTTTTTATCGTACTTGGAATTCCGCTTCTTATGGGACAGAATTCCCCTTGGATTTTTTTATCAGTATTAGGAGTCGTGTTTGAAACGATATTCTTAATGATTTTCTATCTCAGAATCGAAGATCAATATCGTCATAAATAATATGCAGGAGGTTTTATGATTTATTTTCTTACTAGCTCACCCAATATTAGCGATACCAGGATCTTGAATCCAGCCAATCATTTCATTGAAAATATGAAAAAGAGTCTACCGAAAAGAGTATTAAAAGCTCTTTACATTTGTTCTGATCCAGATCTTTATGAAATAACGGATGAATATGGTCTGTGTCTAAAAAAAGCATTTGAGGATGAAGGCTTTCAGTTTGATCCTTTTCTGATCCTAGATCATCGAAATATGTCGTATTTGGAAAAACTTCAGGAAATGGATCTGGTAGTGCTGGCGGGAGGACATGTGCCAACACAGAATCGATTTTTCAAGGAAATCCAGTTAAAAGAAAAACTGTCTGTATTTGTAGGAACTATTCTTGGCATCAGTGCAGGAAGCATGAATGCTGCCAGCCTTGTTTATGCGCATCCAAATCTCGAAGGAGAAGCGGCATCAAAAGAGTATGTACGATTTCTTGAAGGATTAGGGATCACAAATCAAATGATCCTTCCTCATTATGAGGAAATCAAAGAGGCTTATCTGGATGGCTTGCATGTCATCAAAGACATTGCCATGAAAGACAGCCTCCATCATGCCTTTTATGCTCTTTTGGATGGCAGTTATATTCTGGGTGACAGTCATCAGGAAATTCTCTATGGAGAAGCGTATCGGATACAGAATGGCCATTTTGAGAAAATCTGTGAGGAAAATTCTAAAATCATCGTAAAATAAGGCAGGGGCAACCCTGCTTTTGTGATATAATAAAAAAAGTTTTAGGAGTGATGTTATGTTTAAACGCTTTGTTTCATACTATAAGCCTCATAAGAAAATATTTATTTTGGATATGATGGCTGCTTTTATGATTTCTATATGTGATCTGGTTTATCCTGTCATCACACGAAATATGTTGAATGTGTATATACCCAATCAGAATTTACGACTTCTGGTGACCAGTGCACTGATACTTTTGATCATATATCTTTTGAAAATGGGTTTGACTTATTTTGTGGATTTTATGGGTCATATGGTCGGTGTAAATATGCAAGCGGATATGCGAAAAGAGGTCTTCAATCATCTTCAAAAATTGCCTTTTACTTATTATGATGAACATGAAACAGGAACAATCATGTCACGTATTGTGAATGATCTGATGGAAATTTCTGAACTGGCACATCATGGTCCGGAAGATCTGTTTCTTTCTCTGATCATGATGATCGGAGCTTTCATTTATTTGTGTACCATCAATCTTTCTTTGACACTGATTATTTTTGCCTTTATTCCGATCCTGGTGTTTTTCTCTATCAAAGCGAGAAAAAGCATGCAGGAAGCCTTTAAAGAAAGTCGTGTTCAGGTAGGAGTGATCAATGCCAATCTGAATAATGCCATCAGTGGTATTCGTGTTTCCAAAGCTTTCAATAATGCTCATTATGAAGAAGAAAAGTTTCTGGTTGGTAATGATGCCTTTGTCAAAGCAAGAAAAAAGGCTTATCGTGCCATGGCCAAATTCTACAGCGGCAGCGGCTTTATCATTGACCTTTTGAATGTCGTGGTGCTGCTTGCAGGAGGCTATTATACCTTTCATGGATGGATCGTGTTTGGTGATTTTGTATCCTACATGCTTTTTATCAATATGTTTGTGACACCCATCAAGAAACTGATCGGTTTTGTGGAACAGCTGCAGAGCGGAGCGACAGGATTTGAACGTTTTTGTGAACTGTTGGATACTCCAATCGAGGAAGAAAGCGAACATGCCGTTGAACTAGAAAATGTTCAGGGACATATTGAATTTGATCATGTATCCTTCAATTATGAAGAAGGAAAAGAAGTGTTAAAAGATATCAATCTGGATATTCAGCAAGGAAAAACCGTTGCGTTGGTAGGACCTAGCGGTGGAGGAAAAACAACCATCTGTCATCTGATTCCTCATTTCTATCCTTTGGATCAGGGAGAAATCCGTATTGACGGCAAAAGCATCAAAGATATCACGTTTGAATCACTGCGTAAGAACATCGGGATCGTGCAGCAGGATGTTTTCTTGTTTACCGGAACCATCCGTGAAAACATTGCCTATGGAAACTTGAATGCCAGTGATGAGGAAATTATTGAAGCTGCCAAACGTGCTAATATCCATGATGTCATCATGTCTTGGAATGATGGCTATGATACACAGATCGGAGAAAGAGGGATCAAACTTTCCGGAGGACAGAAACAGCGCTTAAGCATTGCCCGTGTCTTTTTGAAGAATCCTGCTATTCTGATCTTAGATGAAGCTACCAGCGCATTGGATAATGCCACAGAAGTTTTGATCCAGAAGGCATTGGATGATCTTTGTAAAGGAAGAACGACACTGGTAGTGGCACATCGTCTGTCCACGATCAAAAATGCTGATGAAATTGTCGTGATTGAAGATCACACCGTGACTGAAAGAGGAACTCATGCTGAACTTTTGAGAAATCAAGGCCTTTATTCAAAACTCTATCAGGCACAATTCATACAGAATTAAATTCTTTTTACTAGAAGTTCGTTTGAAATGTAGTATAATAATTCAAGGAGGAAATCATTATGGAAAATAAAAATGCTTGGTTAAAATATGATGATGTGAAAGATGTTTTTGATTTTACTGAAAACTATCGTCATTACATCAGCATTTGCAAGACCGAAAGAGAATGTGTCGATGAAGCTATTTCTCTTGCGAAAGAAAAAGGATATGAAGATTTAAAAGATGTCATGGCATCCAAGAAAAAACTGAGTGCCGGTGACAAGGTATATGCCGTTCATATGAACAAAACACTGGCTTTATTCCATATCGGAGAAGAAGCCATGGAAAAAGGGATGAATATTCTGGGAGCTCATATAGATTCACCTCGAATCGATATCAAACAGAATCCTTTATATGAAGACAATGAACTTGTCTTATTGGATACGCATTATTATGGCGGCATCAAAAAGTATCAGTGGGTAACACTTCCTCTGGCCATGCATGGTGTTATCATCAAGAAAGATGGCACAAGAGTGAAGGTTGTTATTGGAGAAGATGAAAATGATCCTGTTGTCGGCATCAGTGATCTTCTGATTCATCTGTCAGCTGATCAGATGAGCAAGACAGCTGCGAAAGTAGTGGAAGGGGAAGACCTGAATGTTCTGGTAGGATCCATTCCTTCTAAAACTGCAGAAAAAGAACAGTCAAAAGAAGCGATCTTGTCACTTCTGAAAGAAAAATACAATATCGAAGAAGAAGATTTTAGATGTGCTGAACTAGAAATCGTGCCAGCAGGCAAAGCACGTGATTATGGATTGGATCGCAGCATGATCATGGGATATGGTCATGATGACCGTGTTTGTGCCTATACTTCTTTACGTGCTCTTTTGGATAGTGTTACACCAAAACGTACCAGTGTCTGCCTTCTGACAGATAAAGAAGAGGTGGGAAGCATTGGTGCTACCGGTGCCAGCTCCAAATTCTTTGAAAATGCTGTTGCGGAAATCATGGAACTGATGCAGGAAACAGGAGAACTAAAACTGAGAAGATGTCTTTTCAATTCCAAGATGCTTTCCAGTGATGTTTCTGCCGGATATGATCCAAATTATCCAAGTGTCAATGAAATGAAAAATACAGCTTTCCTTGGAAAAGGACTCTGTTTCAATAAATACTTAGGGTCTAGAGGAAAGGGCGGAAGCAATGATGCCAATCCAGAATACTTGCGTGATGTATTCAATGCCATGGAAAAGGAAAATGTTTCTTTCCAGACCTGTGAACTAGGAAAAGTGGATCAGGGTGGTGGAGGAACCATCGCCTACATTTCTGCTCAGTATGGTATGGAAGTCGTAGATGCCGGTGTCGCTGTTCAGAACATGCATGCACCTTGGGAAGTGGTTTCCAAAGTGGATGTCTATGAAGCATACTTGGGATACAAAGCCTTTGTGAAAAACATGTAAGGAGGATTTATCATGTCCATCATGGTTCATATTACCTATACCGGAGAAAACGGGAATGCCAGAAAATTTGCTGAGGAGATGATTGCCAGCGGTACGGTGGATGATATTCGTGCTGAAGAAGGAAATCTTCAATATGAGTATTTCTTTCCCATGGAAGATGAAGAAAGCGTCCTTCTGATGGATGCGTGGAAGGATCAAAGATCCATTGATATCCATCATGCTTCGCCTATGATGGGAAAAATCATGGAACTCAGAGAAAAATATCATCTTCACATGAAAGTCGAACGCTTTCTTTCCGATGATTCAGGAATTCCTGAAAAAGACAAAAAGTTCATTCAAAATTAAAACAGCCCACTGGGCTGTTTTCTTTTTTAATCGAAATCTTTATAAGGATCATTTTCATCTTCTTCGCCAATATCATAATTGTAGATGCTGTAGATTTCACGGCTGACCACATTACTGCTGAAGCGATTGAATTCTCCATCAAAATAATCCAGATATGTTCCAGGTGTAATGAAGCCTACTAATTTAATGATGTCAATGTTTTTTCCTATAATGGTATCCACAAAGCGGACACAGTTGTTTCCAAAAACATAATAGGTCTTAAAAGTTCCTTTTTTGAATTTGTACAAGGTTCCTTTGGCTTCATGAAAAATCTGATGCACATGAAGATCAATGCTTGGTGCACCTTTTTTCAATGGATCATGAATAAAATCCGGATCCCATAAAACCATGTCTTGATTCAGTTTTTCAATATGTTTTTTGACACTTTCTTTTTGCTCTTCAGTGAGTTTTAAACCAAAGACAAACAAAGTTTTCTTGCATCGCTTCAAACAGAAACGGATATAGGCTTCTCGATCCTGTGTCTTAAAGACCACACCATCTCCGATCATGGAGAAAAAGCGTTCACTTCTTCCATCATAATTTCCATAGGAATACAAAGTTCCTTCAAACAAGACATCTACATGTCCAAAGGTATTGAATCCATTATGAGAGGCATGAATGAAAACTTCCAGATCATGTTCTTGATTTTCTTTTTTGACTTCTATTTCTTCCTTCTGTTCACGATAATATTTGTTGACGCGATTCAGCCACATATTCGGAATCAGGCAGTCAATTCCGGCAGGCAGGCATACACGGATCTTAGGATTGTTGGCATTTTTGAAGAGAAGATCGATCAGACTGTTCAACATGAGCGAAATTCCCCAGATCAAGAAATAGGTAGCCATGATGTAGACAGAGATAAAGCGGTCTGTATGATACATAATATAAATGAAAACAGACAGCGCAAAAGAGATGATCGATAAAAGCAAAGACTTAGTTTTTGTGAATCCTTTTTTCATGAGAAAAAAATTAATGAGATAAATAATGGATGTAATCAAAAGATACAAACCAAAAATTAAAGATAGCATGCTTAACGGAAGGTTGGGAGCCGTCAGGATCAGGATTCCACCTGCCAGTTCGATTGCTGAAAAAAAGAAATCAGAATGTTTTTTTGTAATCGCCTTGAAAAGGTGAACAAAGCTCATGATAAAAAGAAAAGTTGCTGACAGATAAATAAACAGAGAATAGTTTTCCACTGCAGATCTCAGCAAGATAATTCCGATAATGCATAAAACCAACCCAGAAATAAAGGTAGTAATGATGTCGATATGTCTTTTTTGAATCTTCATTGATTGAAACATAGGTATATTATAGTCGAACTTTTTTCATATGTCTATGCTGCAGGATCGCCAAAATGTATAAAAAAACCCCAAACTGGGGTTTCTTCATGTTATTCGCTTTCTACTTCAATGCATCCATATCCACCATCATGGCGGGCATAAACCACATTGATTTCATGTGTTTCATCATCTTTATAGATAAAGAAGTCATGCCCGAGCATTTCCATACGCATGATAGCTTCTTCCAGATCCATTTCTGTGATAGAAATGGATTTTGTTTTGACAAATATATCTTTATCCTCTTCATTGGCTTCTGCAATGAAAGATAAGGCAAGTTTATCTTTGTGTTTCTTTTCAAGACGAGTTTTTTGGCGTCGGATCTGATCTTCCAATTTGTCAATGGCTAGATCCACTGCTGCATAGAAATCAGCATGTGTCACTTCAGCACGCAACACAGCAAGTTTTGTTGGGATGGTGATTTCAACTTTCACATCGTTGGTATGCACCTTCACAACAACATTGGCAGTCAGATTTTCATCAATGATGAAATACTTGTCGAGGAATTTCAGCTTATTCTCAACTTTCTCCTGCATTCCTTGTGTAATTGAAATGTTTTTTCCATAGACTTGGACTTTCATAAAATCCCTCCTTCGATACTTTTATTATAAAGGATCATCGTAGAATGAAAAGTCTATTCTTTTTGTGAAATTATGGTATAATGAAGTTGCATATGGGCCTACCAATAAGAAACAAGTCGTTCGATCACATTCTGATGGGCGATTTTTTTAATTTCTTCTTCTCTAAAATCGGTTTCTTTCAATGTATGAATAAAATGCTGGCTTTCAGAGGCATCCTTCAGATCACAAATCGTAGATGCTTCATGGTCTTCAAAAAAATCCATATAATCAAAGCCACAAGCAAGATGTTCACTTCCCACAAGTTTTTTGATATAGGAAGCATGTTCTGCCAAAGCTTTTGCGTTCACCTTGGAAAGATCTTCATTGACAAAATAGGCACAGGCATTCATACCAATCACACCATTCCGTTTTGCTATGGCTTGGATCTGATCATCCTTCAGATTTCGTGGATGAGGGCACAAAGCATGTGCATTGGAATGGGTGGCAATGATCATTCCGTGAGTATGATCCAGGATATCCCAGAATGTTTTTTCATTCGCATGAGAAACATCAACGATCATCTTAAGCTCTTCCATCTTTTTCAGGACACGAATTCCAAGCTCAGTAAGTCCACGCTCTGGATTTCCTTTTACACCGGTAGCCAGGACATTTTCATCATTCCAGCACAAAGATGCAATTCGGATGCCATGATCATACATCCATTGAACTTTTTCTTCCACATCCTCTTGAATGCCACACATACCTTCTACGGTCATGATGGCTTTTGGCTTGTCGCTTATCAGATCTTCTTTATCAAGAACTCTTTGCCAAGTTTTGCTTTCTTTAAGTTCATTTTCGAGTGTGAGGATCATTTCCTGCATTTCTTCCCAGGATTCATGTCCATCGAAAAAACTAGCCATGCCCACGATGCTGACTTCTCCTTTTAAGAGTTTTTCAGTATGACGTGTATCCAATACATTTTTCATGCCTCTTTTGTGATGAAAAAGAACATCACAGCCGATATCGGCATGCAGATCAAGAATTTTCATAGCATATCTCCATAAATCAGATCAAAATATTTCATTTCTTTTCGCTCACTTTCCTGGGTATCATAGGAAGCATTTCCAATATTCTCTAAAACATATTCCATATTATCCAAATGATTTAAAATCATGACGGCTTTCTCTTGCGCATGTTTATAAATATCCATAAAGGAATCATGGCTTTCTTTGGTATTGTCTGTTGGATAACACCAGTAAGCATGCTGATTGTTCATGACATCAAAGGTTTCATCAATCTCTAAAGGTACAACATTTCCACTGAAAAGATAAGGTTTATTTACCTTTTTCTCATATGATTTCAGAATTTTGGTTTTTATCTTCTTTGGATCATAGAGATAGGTTTGGATTCGATACCAGTCATTTAATGCATCCTGAATATGTTTTTCTGTCAGATCAATGTGAAAGACATCACGAAGAATTGGAAGATAGATGGCAGAAATGGCTTTGACACTGATACTGCTTTGCTTAGCCAATAGATAAAACTTAAAGGTTTGGATGGTTTCTTTCTTGATTTCCATCAGCATCATGGCATCCAGCATGGATTCAAAACGATGGTGCATGCTGGCATTGATTCCACTATAGTTACCTGTTTTATAAAATATATAAGGATGAGCATGGGAGTCCAATGCCCAATGGCACAAATGTCCGCACAGGTAGGAGGTCATTGCAGATGCCAGATCCTGATCTTTTTCATCATGAATGAGATGTAAAGCTATTTCAAAATAGTCATTTACATGAGATGCATGAACTTTGCTTCCGATTTCTCGGATAGGCTCCTGTTTTTTCTGAAAAAATTTATAAAAAAAGAAAAAATCAGGACCATTACTTCCTATAATATATTCTCTGGGATATTTTGTGATACATTGTTTTAGGGCATCATTGCTCATTTCATTCAAGACACTTTTCGCAAAAAGCCCATGTGTAATAATGTTCGGCATTTCACCGGTCCTCCTTTTTCTTCCATTATAGCACCATTTATTGGAGGAGCAAGGGTGGTCTTAAAAAAAGGTTTGAGTGAAACTCAACATGTGATATAATAAAAAAGCGAAAGGAGATTCAGTATGTTGAACGTATTTAATCCTTCAACACTGCTTGCCATTTTAAATGCGACAGTGGATATATGCTGTACATGGATCGTATTCTACTATGTACTCAAAATTGTACGCAATAATTCTCGTACTATACAAATATTTAAAGGAATTGTCTTTGTCATTCTTATTCAGACTTTAGCCAATCTCTTTAATCTAAAAACTTTGATGGTCTTAGCCAACATGTTTGTCAACTGGGGACCTTTGGCGCTGATCATTTTGTTTGCGCCGGAAATCAGAAGTATTCTGGAAAAAATTGGGAAGACCAATGTGCTTTCCCGTCTTTCAACACTGACAACCAGTGAACGTGAAAAACTGGTAGATGAACTGGTGAAAGCCAGTGTTGAACTGTCCAATACTCATACAGGTGCTTTGATTTCCCTTGAACAGGGACATTCCTTAAGTGACTATATCAAAACAGGAACCCGTATGAATTCAATTGTTACCAGTGAACTGTTGTGTTCCATCTTTGTACCGGGCACTCCGCTTCATGATGGTGCAGTCATCATTCAGGGAGACAAGATTGCCTGTGCCAGTGCTTATTTTCCACCTACAACATTTGATTTTCCATCCAGTTATGGTGCCAGACATCGTGCTGCTATCGGAATAAGTGAGATTACGGATTCAATCAGTATCGTAGTCAGTGAAGAAACCGGAAAGATTTCGATTGCGGAAGGTGGAAGACTGACGGTAGTCGATGAAGAAAGACTGCGTGAATATTTGATGCAGGCTATTTGTCTTCAGGAAAACGTTGTGGGAACAAGAGATCAGATTTCACAGCTCAAGCAGGATGAAATCGAATTTGATGGAGGCAGAGAAAGTGAAGCGCATAAGGGTCCAAAGATTACTGCTTATCTGTTGAAAAAATCTTCACGTTATGCCAAATCAAAAACTTCAGAAGATAAAGAAGTGATTGATGAAGAAAAAGATGTGAAGTCCACTTATAAGAAACAACGTGCAAAGAAAGCCAAAGAAACAAAAGAAGCAGTTGAGGAAATCGTTGTTGAGAAAGCTTCTGAAGGACAGGAAGAGATGATTTCCAATGAAGAACCTTTGGAAGAAAAGAAACCTGCAGCAAAGAAGAGACGCTCTAAAAAAGCAGAAGAAACAAAAGAAGTTGCTTTGGAAATCCTCTTTGAGGAAGATACACCGGATCCTGAAATGCCAAAAGAGGCAACGAATGAAGAAATACTGAAGAATCCTCAGGAATCTGAACAAGAAGGAGGTGAGCAGTAA
>CAMEUL010000021.1 GCA_945938205.1 uncultured Traorella sp.
TGTTGTGAAATAAAAGAATGCCGGAATGATCCGGCATTTTCTTTATGATTATTTTCTAATGGTTCTTTCAATCCATTTGTAGATTTCTACGATAATGATCGTTGAGAAAGCAAGTCCTAAGGCAATCAATGTGCATGTCATATTCAATGGCACAAGTTTAAAGATGTTGGCTAAGAATGGTACATTGATGATCAGAATTTGAAGAGCAGCTCCGACCAAAGCACTTCCCCATAGATATTTGTTGTTGAAGATTTGTTTGGAGAAAACCGAAGCATGACTTTTCACGTTGAAAGAATGGAAAAGCTGAGCAGCTGACAAGGTCACAAAGGCCATGGTCATTCCGGTTTCATGATTGATAGATTCACCATAAGCATAAGAAATGAGTGTGAGGATTCCCACCATGATTCCCTGCCATACAATCGTCACCATCAAGCCATGAGAGAAGAAGTCTTCATCTTTCTTTCTTGGTTTTCTTTCCATGACCGTATCTTCTGTAGGTTCAAGACCTAAGGCAAAGGCTGGAAGAGAGTCCGTGATCAAATTGACTCACAAAAGATGGATCGGCAATAATGGAACTCCAAAACCGCTCGCTGGAAGAATGATAGAAATCAAAGAAGCCAGGAAAATCGTCAGAACTTCACCAATATTGCTGGATAGAAGATACTGAACATCTTTCTGAATGTTATCAAAGATTCCTCTTCCTTCACGAATGGAAGTAATGATCGTCGCAAAGTTATCGTCCGTCAGCACCATGGCAGCAGCACTTTTCGCAACATCTGTTCCTGTAATTCCCATGGCACATCCGATATCCGCACTCTTTAAAGCTGGTGCATCATTGACACCATCTCCGGTCATCGCAACGATATGTCCTTTGGCCTGCCAAGCATTAACAATGCGTACCTTGTGTTCAGGAGCCACACGTGCATAGACACTATACTCTTCTATATGAGCCATGAGATCTTCATCACTCATCTGATTGAGATCACTGCCGCTGATAGCTTTATATCCTTCTTCAAGAATACCCAGATCTTTCGCAATGGCACTGGCTGTATTGACATGGTCACCTGTGATCATGATCGTACGTACACCGGCTTTTTTAGCTGTCGCAATCGCATCTTTGACTTCCGGACGTGGTGGATCGATCATACCTACAAGTCCGACAAAGGTCAGATGATTTTCAACACTTTCAGAATCTAATGTTTCCGGTTCTTTATCCCATTTACGAATAGCTACCGCTAAAACACGTAAAGCTTTATCGGCCATTTGATTATTGGCTTTCATGATGCTTTCGGTATCTGCGCCATCACAACGTGATAGAACCACATCACAGCCACCCTTTGTAATAGAAATGATTTCATTTCCCACTTCATAGAAGACCGTCATCATTTTACGATCTGAATCAAAACTCAATTCATTTCCACGATGATAGGTTTTCGCCAATTCTTCCTTGGAATAGTTTTTCTTTAAGGATGCGGCAACCAAAGCGACCTCGGTTGGATCTCCGATTTCCTCGCCTCCCTGAATCTGGGCATCACTGCAAAGTGTAAAGTAATTCAGCATTTCAATTTCATCCGCACTGTTGGCATCATCAAGAGACTTTAAGCCGTCTTTACTGTAAACTTCAAGGACCGTCATTTTATTTTGTGTTAATGTTCCGGTCTTATCAGAACAAACAATTGAGGTACTTCCCAGTGTTTCCACCGCAGGAAGACGGCGTACAATGGCATGATGTTTCACCATTTTTTGAACAGAAAGTGCCAGAACGATCGTTACGATGGTTGCAAGTCCTTCCGGAATAGCAGCAACCGCTAAAGCAATACTTGTCTTAAAGGCTTCAAGCAGTGTTTCTAAACCGCTGAAATATTCCATTCCAAACACTACGACACAGATGACGATACACATGATACCGATCATCTTGCCGATTTCATTGAGTTTGACCTGCAAAGGTGTCAGTTCCTGTTTTTCATTCATCAGCATGCCGGCAATCTTTCCAACTTCGTTGTCCATGCCTGTGGCAGTGACGATGGCTTTTCCACGTCCATAAGTTACATTACATGATTGATAAGCCATGTTGATGCGATCTCCTAATGGCAGATCTTCACTTTCAAGAGCTTCACCGGTTTTATGAACAGGCACACTTTCACCTGTGAGTGCTGATTCATCGATCTGTAAGTTGTAGCTTTCAATGATACGGGCATCACTTCCCACACAATCTCCTGCTTCCAAAACGATGACATCCCCAACGACCAATTCCTTCGCATCAATCACCTTAGGCTGGCCATCGCGGATGACTTTGGCTGTTGGAGCACTCATCTTCTGCAAAGCTTCCAGACTTTTTTCCGCTTTGCTTTCCTGAACCACACCTAAGATGGCATTGACGAGCACTACGATCACAATGATCAGGGAATCTACCCATTCACTTGGTTCCACGGCAATGGATACCGCTGCTGCGATCAAAAGAATAATCACAAGCATGTCTTTAAACTGATTCAGAAAGCGAATGAATAGACTTTCTTTTTTCTGTTTGGCAAGTTCATTATATCCGTTTTCTTGCAGTCTTTTTTTTGCTTCTTCAGTTGAAAGACCTGTTTGTGCGGATACATGAAGTTGTTCCTCGATTTCTTTTACTTGACTTGTTAACATAAACCCTCCTGTATAATAAAAGACCCTACTCAAAAAATCATTTTTGAATAAAGGTCTTGCTCATCATATGATCATCACATCCGGCTGTTAAGCGTGCTGACGAATGTAATAATGAATTGCTTCATTAGCTACTCCCCTTTATATTGGGTATTTCACGGATGAATCATAACATAATCAATGAATGACGTCAACGCTTCTATTTATACATTTTTTCCAAGATGTTCAAGATTATTTAATCTCAGCTTTCATAAGGTTTTATTTGTATTACAGTATATCCTGCTTCCTTCACTTTTTCCTTTAATATGTTCTCATCCAAAGTATTCATTGAAGTGACGATGGCCCATTTGTTTTCAAGAGATACTTCGACACTGACTCCCTGAATGCTTTTTAGTTTTTTTTTCCACATGACGTACACAATCCATGCAGATCATCCCTTCAATATGAAGCAATTTCTGGTTCATCGTTTATTCTCCTTTAATTCCACACTTAGTATTTGTCAAGAAACCATATTGAAACAGGCCAATGCCCATATGATGAATAGAAAAAGGAATAGGCTAAAACAGGAGGTGCTTATGCCAACTGGTACATTACAGATTTTCACAAGTCTTGCAGATGAAGCCTTACCACTTAGCAATGTCATACTACGTGTTTTTAAAGTAGTCAATGATATCGTTGTATTTGAAACGTATCTCATGAGTGATTCTGAAGGACAGTCTCCTGTCATCACCCTTGAAACCAAAAGCAAAGAATTATCTTTGGATGAAACGTATTCAGAACGTCCGTATGAAATCTATTCCGTTGAATGCATGCTGGCAGGATATACGAGTATACTCGTTCAAGGAGTTCAGATCTTTGAAGGAGATGCTGCCTTACTTCCAATCAGCATGGTGCCGGATATCCTGCTTTCCCCGCTGCAGGTAGATACTACACCGGATCATCATCTTTTAACCAACTATGGTGGCAATAATGTTTCTACAGCCCCTACTCGTCAAATGGGTGTAAATAATGAATTTGATTCAGCTATTGTTGAAGAAGGCATGCTGAAAACACCCGAAAGAATTAGTTTTGCACTCAATGGTGTTGTGATTCCCCGGCAGATCCGTGTTCATCTGGGACGGCCAACCAGCAATGCAGAAAATGTAACGGTGGATTTTATTTATTACATTAAAAATGTCTGTTGCTCAGAAATTTATCCGACCTGGCCAAGAGAAGCTCTTTTGGCCAATATCCATGCACAGGTTTCTTTAGCTCTCAATCGTGTTTATACAGAATGGTATCGTTCTAAAGGGTATGATTTTGATATCACCAACAATACCGCTTTTGATCAGGCTTTTGTGAAAAATCGAAACATTTTCGAAAACATTTCTGAATTAGTTGATGATGTTTTCAACCAATTTTTAAGAAAACGCAATTATGCTGAACCTTTTTATGCAGAATACTGTGATGGGAAAATAGCTGACTGTCCCGGTATGAAACAATGGGGAACACTCACATTAGCGAATCAGGGACTCAGTGCTATTGAAATACGTCAATATTACTACGCACCTGAAGTACGTTTGGTCACCACAGAGCGAATCGAAGATGTGAAAGGAAGTTATTCCAGACCATTACGTTTGGGAAGCGAAGGTGATGATGTGCATCTCATCCAGCAGCAGCTCAATGCCATCAGTGTCAATTATCCGATTATTCGTCCTATTTATCCGGTCGATGGCATTTTTGGTCCGGATACAGAAGCCGCTGTTCGCACATTTCAGAAACAGTTTAATCTAACTGTTGATGGTGTTGTCGGAAAAAGTACCTGGTATAAGATCAATTATATTTATGTGGCTGTTCGAAAACTAGCAGAACTTTCCAGTATTGGTCGTGTAGAAAATGACAAAAGCGGAGAATGGCCTCAGGAAATCCTAAAATATGGTGACCGCAATGTCTATGTTCAGCAACTTCAGTATTATCTATCCACGATTGCCACCTTCAACAACGCCATCTCTAGCATTACGACCATCGATTCCTTTTTTGGACAGCAAACCGCTAATGCTGTACGTTCCTTTCAGCGTTTTTATGGTCTGGATGTAGACGGCATCGTAGGAGAAGTCACTTGGAACCGTATTTATGCTGTTTATCTTGACATGGTGCATATTGTCAATCCAGACATTCAGGCCCCTGTTTATCCGGGCATTGCTGTAAAGCAAGGAGCAACCGGCCAGGATGTACTTGCAATCCAGCAGGCACTTAACACGGTAGGCATGGAATACCCTGAAATTGTTGTATTGATAGAAGATGGCATCTTTGGAGCCAGAACAACCGAAGCCGTACGTGAATTTCAGCGACTGTTTGGACTTGAAGTGGATGGCATTGTCGGCCCCAACACCTGGACGAAACTTTTCGAAGCAAGCAATGCTATCATGCAGGGTAACAACGCTTCCCCTTCCTTCCCAACGTATCCAGGCACTCCATTAAGACTCAACTCAAGAGGAAATGTTGTCCGTCTTATTCAAGATCGTCTCAATTTCATCTCTATTTACTACAAGGAAATCCCAAGTGTTGCCGCAGATGGCATCTTTGGCCCACGCACCCAGCAAAGTGTCATTGCTTTCCAGAATTTATTGGGACTGACACCGGATGGTATTGTCGGTCAGCAAACCTGGAATCGCATCAATCAAGTTTATCAGGAACTGAACCAGTAAAAAAGCGGATCTATTGATCCGCCTTTATCAGTTTCATCAAGGTATGCAGAATCACAACTTCGGCATAGGTATCCATGCCACAGTACTCAAAGAGTGCTTCTTTTATTTCATCTGATTCAGTTTCTTCCAGTTCCCGGTATTTTTTGACTGCCAGAAGCCCTTGTGAGATTTCCAGGGATTCATAGCTCAGATCTGAAAATAAAGAAAGCAGTTTTTTCAGATTGTATTCGCCAGCCATTCTTGTGTCATAAACAATGCCACAAGAGAAAGGCAAAGCCAGATCCATCATTCTTTCCCAAATACTTCTTAATGCTTCTTCATATTGAGGAAAGACTTTCGCCAACTGCTGAAGACGCAAAGCTTCTGCTCCCTGAGCATTGAATACCAAGATGGTACCTTTCTCTGGAATTTTAGAAATTAGATCTTCAATAAACTCGATCCGGCAGTCTTCTTTTCCCAGATACTGTTCATGAGTCAGATTTCCTTCTTCATCTTCGATATGCATTGAATACTGGAAAACCAGAACATCATAGGGCTTCATTTTTTCATAAGGAGGAATCATGTAGGTCTGCCATTCAAAGTCCAAATAAGTAATCGGATATGTCAATTGACTCAGCCAGCTTTTCAAAGCCGCTTTGTCAACAAAAAGACCTCTTTTCTTGGCCGCCATGACCTGTGCATACTGGACACGGGTTGCTTCGATTTCATCTCCTTGAACCATCGCCATGTCATCAATTCCCATTTGTTCACAGTCATATTTCTTGCTGGACTGTACTAAATTCATGATGGATGTGTCATGATCATTGCCCGGGAAGCATTTCTTGAAATATTCACACTTATAATGAGAAGTACAGTTGGGGTTTCTTTTTTTCTGAACCAGACTTAAGTCCGGCAAATGATGCATTTCTTCGATCAGTGCATCTAAATCACGCTTGCAGGCTTCAAGATGTTCTTCTATTAACCCTGCAGGACGGTTTCTATCATTATAATACTCATCTGTTACCATCAGACATTCATGAACATCCAAACTGTCTTTTCTTTCATAATATGCATTGATATGAATCATATGGATTTCATCCGGCACGATGCCATTTTTTTCCATCACGTATAACGTATCGTAAGCTTTTTGAGCTTCACTGATTTTTGGAAAGCACTGTGCATAAACAAAATACAAAACAGTTTTTCCATCTTTCTGAAACAGACATGGAATATTGATTCTAAAATCACGATAAGCTATTCTGGCATTCAAAAGCACTTTGCCTTCCTTATATGCCTGAAGAGCCTTTTCAGGATCATCCCCTTTTTTCCCCATTAGAACATCTTCAAAGCCAAAGTATTCCTTCACCAGCTCATAGATATCCATATTATATGTGACAAACGGCAAAAACTCCGGCTTTTCCTGAAGAGAATACCAGTAATATTTATCACATCTTGTATATTTCTTTATATCTGATTCATGAAGCATAATCTCACCTTATGTATTATAACAATTCAACACCCTCACTACAAATAGTTTTGAGCCATTTTTCTTATTTCTTCCTGTATTTCTTCCTGGACTTCTTTTGGCGCAATCACTTTCGCGTTTCTTCCAAGAGAACACAAAAATTGTAAAGCACTCATTTTCCCCTCAAAGGTGGCACACACATGCAAGGTATGTTGCTCCTCCAGCCATTTATCACTGGCAATGCCAATTTCTCTTTCAGAATATAAAACCGCATAGGGACCTGTAATCAGAAATTCCACATAAATTTCATCATTTTTGATGATGCTTTTATCTCCGATATAATCATTCAAATGAAAATCCAGATCACGTGTGAACTTTTTCTCCAATATTTTCAGATGACGCATGCGAGCTGTCGAAAACTTATAAGTCCGAAAACTCTGTTTATTACGATTATAACCCAAACAGTAATATTCTCCTTTCATATTCAAGATTTCATATGGACAAAGCTCGACCTCTGTAAACTTGTCTGCCTTCAAAGAACGATACTCAAATGAAACAGCTTGACAATTCTTTTTGGCTTCTTCACAAATATGAATCATCTTTTCGACATAAGCAGATACACCCGAATCAGTATTTCGATAAACGGTCTTTGATGTTTCATTCATATCCGATAAGGCCATCTCCAGTTTTTCAAAAGCAGAAGTAAAATCAGGCATCAAAAGAAAATCAGAATGACTTTTCAAATAGGCATAGGCTTCTCGTATGGCCCCTATTTCCTGTGGACTGAAAGCAACAGATGGAAGCAAAGCTTTTTCATCCAAACGGTATCCACCATATCTTCCCTTGACGCTTTCAATCACATAACCAGCTGTTTCCAATTCTTTTTTATATTCCGCAATATTTCTTGGATTGACCTCTAATCGTTCAGCTAATTCACGAGTGGTGACAAAATCATGGGCATTCAAAATCTGAAGCATTTTGATGCATAAAGCACTTCGATTCATCTTTTCACTTCCTTTTTGTTTATAATAACACATCATACATGTGGTTTTAACCAGTTTTCTTGTTTTGTCTAAGAAATTTCATTTTTTCATTGAATGTTCATTTTTTTGACATATAATAATCCCATGAACCATTTATTTTTATATCTCATGCTGTACAGTTTTCTTGGGTGGGCCTGTGAATCCATTTTCTGTTCGATCGGACGCAAAAAGTGGATCAACTCCGGATTTTTATTCGGTCCTTTCTGTCCTATCTATGGATTCGGTTCAGTATTTGTCATCTATCTGTTAACACCTTTTATTGAACATCCTTTGGTAGTCTTTCTTCTCAGCATTCTCATTACGAGTGTTTTGGAGTATTTCACCAGTTGGCTTTTAGAAAAACTGTTTCATGTTATGTGGTGGGATTATTCACGCTATACTTTCAATTTAAATGGACGTGTCTGCCTTCTCAACAGTTTTCTGTTTGGATGCATGTCACTTTTTGTCATCTATATACTGCATCCGTTTGTATCTCAATGGGTCGAGCAGATTCCTTCACAATGGATCATGATCCTTCAGATCCTCCTCTTGATTTATCTTGTAGTAGATCTTGTTCTTTCCACATCACAGCTGATCAGTTTCAAACAGCAACTGACTCAATTTGAAAATGACTTGAGAGAAATCAAAAACATGATCAGAAACCAATTACCGGAAGTGAATCTTGAGTTAAAGGAGAAAGTTGAAACCTTCTTTGAAGAACACCATGAACTGGAAGACATCAAAGAAAAACTTCATCAGAATTATGCCACCTTCCGTGAAAATAAAAAACAGCTTCGTTTCAGAAGAGTATTCCCTGATTTAAAGCTTACAAATAAAGAGAAACTGCAAGGCTTCAGTGAATATCTGAAAAGTCACTATACACCAAAAAGATGAATCTTTCGATTCATCTTTCTTTATGATCATAAAACAAATTACAATGAAGTATCTATCTAAAAATCTCTTTCGATTTGTCAACGATGGTATCATCGATTTTGTTTTTCTTTATGATAGATTCTTATCTATTTTTCTACACAATGGTAGCTTTTTGTATATTCAGTTTTATTTTGAATTCTCCAAATTGTCCATGGGTCTTTCCTCTTACAGAACACACTTTCTTCTTAAAACTTCATTCGATTTTTAGTTTCCTCATGAAGTTCTGTTAGGCTTCATAGGAAACGAACTAAATTTCTTTTAAGACCTCTTTCATAATGACATGTACCTCCTTTCAGAACTCATGTCCTTCTTTACACTTACATAATACTTCAAATATAAGCATAAAACAGTCTTATATTAAAAATTTTTTTATGCTATAATATAAATGTTGAGGGCAAAGATTTGCCCTTTTTGTTTACATATAGTCCATTAGTTCTTCCAGTTCATCATGCATCTTGTTTTCTACATAATATTTCATCAGTGCTTTCTTAGATAAACTGTTAAGAAATGGATAAAGATCGCTTAAATCTTCTGTAGAGCTTTGAGCAATGTATCCTTGAATGATCTCACTCATGATGTCATGATTGAGGAATGGTGCCAATTCACTGAGTTCTTCAAAATGACCTTTTTCGATTTCTTTTGCCACAAGTTTTTCTTTCTGAGAGGCATTTAAAAATGGCATAACTTCATCCAGATCATCACATTTTTCATTTTCGATCATCTTATTTACGATCTGATCACGGTTTTCGGCATTCAGAAAAGGAAGGATTTCATCAATATCTTCACAATCGGTCGTTTCTAAATAAGCTTCCAAGAGGATTCCAATCTGTGCTTGATTTAAAAAAGGTAACACCTCATTCATTTCCAACAAATTCAGATCACTGTGACACAGTTTCTCGATCACGATGTCTTTGGTATTTTCACCCAAAATAGGCAAAAGTTCCTGTAATCGATTCATATCTTCCTCATTCATTTCATCGATGGATGTAATGAATTCCTCCAATGTTTCTTCATCCATATAGGAATAAGCTTTTTTGGAGAAAGAATTCAAATGAGCATTCTTTCTCTTAAGAATTTTACGTATCTTCTGAGGTTTGATCATAGGTGCCAAGTTTTCAAAAGCCGATGTGAAGTTATGCGTCATACTCTTTGAAATATAATCACTGATTGAATCGCTTAATTCTTCACTGTCGATGTTTGGTTTTTTTGAAAATTCTTGATTGACAAATTCTGTCACTTGATCATTGAAAGTTTCATCTGAACTCTCCTGAATGATCTGTTTAGCTGCTTCTACTTCCTCTTTCTTCATATCAAAACTTCTTCCTAAAAGCTGATCGATAGAGATTTCAAACAGATCCGCAATGGCAGGAAGCAAAGTAATATCCGGTAAAGATTCATCTCTTTCCCATTTGGATACAGCCTGATAGCTTACATTCAATTTTTCTGCCACTTCACTTTGTGTCATATTTTTTTCTTTTCTTAATCTTGCAATTGTTTGTCCAATATTCATAACTTCCTCCAAGGATGAGCGCTTCATCTGTCTTCATCCTAATGTCACATCTTCTTTTTCACAATAACCTGTTAGTTGAAAGTCTAATTCTACTGACAGTTGAGTAAGAAAAAGTCTTGGCTACATATTCTCCAAGACACTTTTTTCATGATCCAGCAGGACTTGTTTTCTGAAAATACCTCCTGCATATCCTACCATTTTATTGTTGGCGCCAATGACACGATGACATGGAATCAGAATGGCCAATTTGTTTTTATTGTTGGCATTGCCTACAGAACGAACTGCTTTTGGATTTCCAATTGCTTCCGCAATCTGCTTATAGGAAACTGTCTTGCCATAAGGAATACTACATAAGGCATTCCATACATGAACCTGAAAAGGAGTTCCTTCCAGTTTTAAAGGAAGATCAAATTCCAATCGTTTTCCCATAAAGTATTCTTTCAGTTGCTTCTTTACTTCTTTGCTTAATTCATTTTCATTTGCTTTAGTATCTTTGTGATCGACAAATTCACAACTGAGAACATAATCATCATCTGTTGTGATCTTGATGAGTCCAATTAAAGATTTATAATAATCAACATACATACTGCTACCTCGAAATAATTATAAATCATCTGTACTTGAAAAAACAGACTTAATTGTAATTATTATTGCCTTATATTGGAAAGTGAACCTTGAAATGATAGCTCAATAAAAATTGGTGATTTGTAAAGGTTAATGCGAGTTTGTAGAAGTCAATGCAAATAATGACA